>VGIQ01000001.1 GCA_016867835.1 Calditrichota bacterium
GAACAGCTCCAGAGTGACCTGGACAGGTTCATGAACGAGTATAACTGTAACCGCCCGCATCAGGGCTATAGACTAAACGGCTGCACCCCAGCAGAACGACTTATCGCGGCTCCAAAAGCTGCTTGATTGTAAACACGTTGACAAGACAATACAAATGAAGAATAAAGAGTAAGTAGTGTAGAGTGAAGAGTGATGATGCGATGCAGATACTTGTGCATGCCGGACGCCTTCGTCCGGCGTGTGAAGTGTGACGTGGTGTACGCGGACGAGGGCGCTTGCCCACCACTACATAAAGACTCGGCCTAATAGATGACTAATGATCGCTCATACTTCAGGTCACAGATTCATTCTTCATTCTAAATTCATCATTCTGCTTTCTACTTCTTCCACTTGATGGTGCAGCCTTTGGCAATGGTGGCGGGCTCAGCAATCGCCTCGGGCGTTCCGGCCAGAAGAGCGGTAATGGCATCTCTAAGATAGTGCCGGTTGACGTCATCAGGATCGCGGCTGTCGTCGATGGCACCGCGGTAGCGGAGGATCAGGCCGCGGTCGAAGAGATAGACGTGCGGCGTCACGCGCGCCCCAAAGGCCTTTCCGACCGACTGGTCGGGGTCGAAGAGGTAGGGGAAGGGATATCCCTTTTCGGCGGCGCGAGCCTTCATGAAGGCCGGGCCGTCCTCGGGGACGAACGAGGTGTCGTTTGAAGCGACGAGCAGAAACTGAACCCCGGTTGCGGCGAACCGCCGGCCGAGATCGATGATGCGCTCTTCATAAGCCACATAGACCGGACAATGGTTGGCGGCGAAGATGACGCAGACCGCCCGGGCAGTATCCTTCAGAGCGGATATGGCGACCGGCCGGTCGTCGATGGCGTTGACCAGCGTGAAGTCAGGCGCCTGTCTGCCGATCTCGAGTTGCGGCACAAGGTCCGACGCATAGGTAGTAGTCAGTAGAGAGACAGATATAGCGAGCGCGAATGACGCTGCAGACGCGGAGCGAAGTCTATGGTGCATAAGGCGTTACCTGTGAATTGATGCGAGGTGACCGGCGAGTGCCGTTGCAGGTTATACGGGGGGGATGCGGGTGGTGTTCCAGGTTTGCCATTATCAAAGAGTGCGGAGCAAAGAGCAGATTGGGAAGATTGGTTGTCGACTATTCGTCCGTTATTTGTATCTTGATCCTCTACGCTTTACGTCGTGGCTGGCGGATGCCCTCGTCTGCCCGCAATGCGCTGGCGGATGCCCTCATCCGCCAGCCACGAATGATCTGTAGTCATAGACACGCAAGCGACAGGACCGGTATCCTGTCCTACCCCACGCCATCCTCTAAATCCGCCTTCCCTACGTCCCGTGCTGCCAACTCTTCAGGTATTCTTCCTGCTCCGGGGTCAGGGTGTCGATCCGGATGCCGAGCGCCTGCAGTTTCAGGGTCGAGACAGTCTGGTCGATCTCGGGCGGGACGGTATGGACGCCGAGCGGCAGATCGTGCTTTGCGGCGAACTCGCTCGTCAGCGCCTGCACCGCGAACGACATGTCCATCACCGAAGCCGGATGGCCCTCCGCCGCTGCGAGGTTGATGAGCCTTCCTTCGCCCAGGAGGTTGATCTTGCGTCCGTCTTTCAGGACATATTGATCGACGTTACGCCGGACGCCGGGGCGCTTTTCGACCGCCATCTGCTCGAGGCCGGGGATGTCGATCTCGACGTTGAAGTGCCCCGAGTTGGCGACGATCGCGCCATCTTTCATTGCCGCGAAGTGCTCCGGCCGTAGGACGTCGATGTCGCCGGTGAGGGTGCAGAAGAGGTCGCCCCACGGGGCGGCTTCGGCCATTGGCATCACCAGAAAGCCGTCCATGACTGCTTCGATAGCCTTGATCGGATCGACTTCGGTGACGGCGACGATGGCGCCCATCCCCCGCGCCCTCATTGCAAAGCCGCGTCCACACCAGCCGTAGCCGGCGACGACGACCCTCCGGCCGGCGAGCAGGACGTCGGTCGCGCGGACGATCCCGTCGATGGTGGACTGGCCGGTGCCGTAACGGTTGTCGAAGAAGTGCTTAGTCAGCGCGTCGTTGACCGCGATGACCGGATACTCCAGCGCGCCGTCCTGGTGCATCGCCTTCAGGCGGATGACGCCGGTCGTCGTCTCTTCCATTCCACATTTCATCTGTGCGGCCATGGCGGGCATTTCCTGATGGAGCGTCGTTACCAGGTCGCAGCCGTCGTCCATCGTGTAGAGGGGCTTGTGCTCGAGCGCCTGATGGATGTGGCGGTAGTAGGTGGTATTGTCTTCGCCGTGAATGGCAAAGACGGGGATGTTGAAATGCTGCACCAGCGCTGCGGCGACGTCGTCCTGGGTGGAGAGCGGGTTGGAAGCGCAGAGCCGCACATCGGCGCCACCGGCTGCGAGCGTCCGCATCAGATTGGCGGTCTCGGCGGTAACGTGGAGGCAGGCTGCCATCTTGACGCCTGCGAGGGGCTGCTCGCGTGAGAATCGCTCGCGAATCTGCGCCAGAACGGGCATATCCTGATCGGCCCAGAGAATGCGCCGGCGGCCCTCGTCGGCAAGCGCCATGTCGGCTACGTCGTAAGGTATAGTCATATCGCTATGAGGTTGGGAGCGCAGAGCCATGAGGTGAAGTCCCTTGAGTTGCTATGTTTGATCTGCGTAACGCCGCCTTCCAGGCGGCAGCCGTCAGGATGACGGCGTTACGTTGCAATTGCCGTCAGGATAACGGCGTTACGTTGCAGTTGCCGTCAGGATAACGGCGTTACGTTGCAATTGCCGTCAGGATGACGGCGTTACGTTGCAGTTGCCGTCAGGGGATGACGGCGTTACGTTGCAGTTGCCGTCAGGATGACGGCGTTACGCTGCAATTGCCTTCAGGATGACGGCGTTGCGTTGCAATTGTCGTCAGGATAATGGCGTTACGTTGCAGTTGCCGTCAGGATAACGGCGTTACGTTGCAATTGCCGTCAGGATGACGGCGTTACGTTACAAATGCTGTCAGGATGACGGCGTTACGTTGCAATTGCCGTCAGGATGACGGCGTTACGTTACAAATGCTGTCAGGATGACGGCGTTACGTTGCAATTGCCGTCAGGATGACGGCGTTGCGTTGCAATTGCCGTCAGGATGACGGCGTTACGTTGCAGTTGCCGTCAGGATGACGGCGTTGCGTTGCAATTGCCGTCAGGATGACGGCGTTACGTTGCAATTGCCGTCAGGATAACGGCGTTACGTTGCAATTGCCGTCAGGATGACGGCGTTACGTTCTGCATTCTTCATTCAGCATTCTCCTCTTCTACCAGCCGCCTTCCAGTCAACTTGAGGAAGACATCCTCGAGTGTCGGTTCGACGGTGCGAAAGTCGAGCAGCCGCCGGCCGTCGGTCGAAGCGGCCTGGATCAGAGCGCTGCCGGCTTCGCCATCTGCCAGCAGGGCTTTGACGTGCGTCGAAGCGCCGTCGGGTGCGACCGAAGACGAAAGCCGCGAGACGCCGCCAAGGTTCTGCCAGTGGGCGGGAGTCGGTTCAGAGCCGGAAATTGTCAGTTCGAGCGCAGTCTCTTTCTGGACCATCCTCTTCAGCGCCCTGGGTGTGTCGCAGGCTACGACCTTCCCGTGGTCGATGATAGCCACGCGGTCGCACATCTCATCGGCTTCGGCCATATAATGCGTCGTCAGGAGGATCGTCGCCTGCGGACGTTCGGCGAGCCAGCCCTTGACGAATTTGCGGACGTCGAGCGCGCTCGTAACGTCGAGGCCGACGGTTGGTTCGTCGAGGAAGAGCACCTTCGGCTCGGTTACGAAACCTCGCGCAAAGTTGATACGTTGCCGTTGGCCGGTTGAGAGTTTGTTGACCCGGACGCCGGCAAGGTCTTCAAGCCGGACAGCTTTCAGCATCGTTTCAACGCGGGGTCGGGCGTCGCGCCAGGGGATGCCGTAGAGTTCGGTAAAGAGGCGCAGGTTCTCCCGCGCGTTCAGGATGCCGTATCCGCACGACTCGCCACCGGAGACCGAGTTGATGAGGCGGCGCACCTGCCATATGTCGCGCTCGACGTCAAGCCCTTCGACCAGCGCCCGTCCGCCTGTTGGCGAAAGCAACGTGCAGAGGATCCGAATCAGCGTCGTCTTACCGGCGCCGTTCGGTCCGAGTAGTCCGAAGAGTTCGCCCCGCCGCACCTGAACGGAGATCCCGTCGAGGGCGGTCAGGATGCTTTCACCACGTTCCCGACGGGCGATCCGGTCGAGCCTGAAACGCCGTACCAGAGTGTCGGTTTCTATGGAATAGGTGGACAACGATGCGGAAGGTTAGTGGTGCCGTCCGGAACTTCACTCCAGCAATGGCCGGAGCGGCGATTGGTCAGCCCGGATGTTCGACTTCATTCAGCAGGACTAAATCCTCGACGGCCATACGATCGATTGTGGTTTTATCCCGCCGCTCCAGAACGACAATTGCTTCCATTGCCGCAGCCTGCTCGGCGGATTTCTTGGATGGACCGCTCCCGGTTCCAAGCACGCTGTCGGCGACTGAGACCTCGACAACGAAGATCTTGGCGTGATCCGGCCCCGACTCGCGAATGACACGGTAGCGCGGCGACTCGAAGCCCCGTCCTTGGGCGAACTCGAGCAGGCGGCTCTTGTGGTTGCTGTCGCGACCGTGAGCGATTAGAGTGTCGAGCGTCCTTAGCGCGGTCCGTTCGACGAAACATGCAGCCGCCCGAAAACCGCTGTCGAGGTAGATTGCGGCGACGATCGCCTCATAGGTGTCTTCGAGGATAGAGTTGCGGCGACGACCGCCGTTGCGCGATTCGTTCTGGCTCAAGTAGAGAAATTGCCCCAGCGTGAGGTCGCTCGCGACTCGCGCCAATGCTTCGCCGCTCACAATCATCGCTTTCAACTTGCTGATCTCGCCCTCTGATGCCTCGGGCCGGCGGCGGATGAGTTCTTCGATCACGATCAGATCAAGGACCGAGTCGCCCAGCAATTCAAGCGTTTCGTTGGCGTCGGAGGGAAGCCCGCCGGTGTCGGCAAGGTGGGAACGGTGCGTCAGGGCGCGGCGAAGCAGCGAAGGGTCGCGGAAGCGATAGCCGAGCGCATGCTCGAGCGCCGCCAATCGGCGGTCCCGGGATCCTGCCATGAGGAGCCGGAAACCACCGATGAGACTATGCCATACGCTTGACCGCAATGCAGGCGTTGTGTCCGCCGAAGCCAAAGGTGTTGGAGAGAGCCGCCTCGACCTGAACCCGGCGCGCGACGTTCGGGATGTAGTCGAGGTCGCAATCAGGATCGGGCGATTCGTAGTTGATGGTCGGTGGCAGGACGCCGTCGCGCAGCGCCAGGAGCGTCGCCGCCGTCTCGACAGCGCCGGCAGCGCCAAGCAAATGCCCGTGCATCGACTTGGTCGAACTGACCGGTATTTTGTAAGCGTGATCGCCGAAGAGGGATTTGATGGCCTTCGTCTCGGAGGCATCGTTAAGCGGTGTCGAGGTGCCGTGGGCGTTGATATAGCCGATGTCGGTCAAGGATAGTCCGGCATCCTCGACCGCAGCCTTCATCGCGCGCAACGCGCCGTGCCCATCCTCGGGCGGAGCCGTTATGTGATGGGCATCGCCGGTGAATCCGATGCCGGCGATTTCGCCGTATATCGTCGCGCCGCGCCGACGGGCATGCTCAAGTTCCTCGAGCACCAGTATCCCGGCACCCTCACCCATCACAAAGCCATCCCGGCCGGCATCGAAGGGCCGCGAGGCATGCTCGGGGTCGTCGTTGCGGGCCGAGAGCGCTTTAAGAGCGCAGAAACCGCCCAGCCCGGCTGCACAGACCGGCGCTTCGGCTCCACCGGTGATCATCACTTCGGCAAAGCCGTAGCGGATCTCGCGCATCGCACTGCCGATGGCATGCCCCGACGTAGCGCAGGCCGAGGTCGTCGCATAATTGGGGCCGCGGAGGTCGTAACGTATCGAGACGTGCCCGGCAATGATATCGGAGATCATCATCGGAATGAAGAACGGCGTTACCCGTCGCGGTCCTCGTTCGTGGATGGTGCGGACGACTTCCTCGAAAATGTACATTCCGCCGATACCGGAGCCGATGATGACGCCGACGCGATCGCGGTCGGTCGCGCTGAAGTCGACTCTGGAGTGTTCGACCGCCTGCACCGCGGCTCCAATGGCAAACTGGCAGAAGAGATCGAGATGACGCAGTTCGCGCTTCTCTATGTAGTCTTCGGGGTTGTAGTCCGTAACCTCGGCGGCGATTTGGGTCGGATATTCGGACGAGTCCATTCGCGTGATATGGCGGACGCCTCCCCGACCGGCGACAAGGTTATCCCAGAAGGCCGCGAGCGAACTACCGACCGGCGTAACTACGCCTATGCCGGTAACGACGACCCGTCGCGGGGCTGCCAGAGCGGCGGACACCGCTTTAGCCTTTCTCAGAGAGTTTAGCCTTCAGGTAGTCGATCGACTTCCCGACGGTGGTCAGTTTCTCGGCTTCCTCGTCGGGGATTTCAATGCTGAACTCCTCTTCGAAGGCCATGATGAGTTCGACGGTATCTAGCGAATCGGCACCGAGGTCGTCGATGAATGAGGCTTCATTGGTAACTTTTGCGGCATCGACGCCAAGGCGCTCGACGATGATTTCACGGACGCGACTTTCGTAGTCCATTCTGCCCTCCCGGGGGTCTTTGTGAGATTGAATTTATGGTAAAATGTGTTATTTCGGTTCAGCGACTACGGCTTCGTTTCTTGGGCTCGGGTCTTGTGACAGGCTCCGGGACACCTTGGACTGTGGAAAGTCCATCGCTCTCCGCCGGTGCGCGCAAACTCCATTTCAGACCGCGACGAAACGACCTTAAATACTTGACGCGGCTGAAATAACTGTCAAATGCGCCTTCGATCTGCGCCTCGATGAGACTATCTATACCGGCACGGGCGATACGGGCGGCTTTGAATATCGAAGCCGCAATCGAGTCGGCATCCGATGCGCCGTGACAGATAAGCGAGACGCCCTTCACCCCTAACAAAGGTTCTCCGCCCAGGCTCTGATAGTCGAATGCTCTCGCCAGATGTGCCGCACCGGACTCGGCGGCCAATTCGGGCATCAATCGGCTGAGGAGCGGGGGCAGACCTTCCAGCATCTTCAGGACGACGTTGCCGGTGAAGCCGTTGGTAACGACCACGTCGGCGATGCCGGCCGGCAGGTCGCGGCCCTCGACATTGCCAATAAAGTCGAAAGGACTCTCGGCAAGCAGCCGGTGTGCTTCGACGACGGAATGTTCGCCGATACCGGACTCCCGACCGACATTGAGCAGGCCGATCCGGGGCAACTCAACTCCCAGCACCACCCGCGCATAGACCTGACCCATCACGGCAAACTGCACCAGGTGATGCGGGCTTGCAACAAGACTGGCTCCGACATCGACAAGGAACATCGGCCCGGCTGCAGTCGGAAGGACAGCGCCGACGGCCGGACGGGTGATGCCGGAACACTTTTCCAATTCGAGCAGCGATGCCAGCACTTGAGCACCGGTTCCACCGGCCGATACGACGGCATCGAACTCACCCCGCGCATGCAGTCTCAGCGCCGTCCGAATGGCTGAGTCGGGGTCCGAGCCGACCAGATGAGGATCCTCCGCATCCGGGGGGGTCATCGGAATGTCGAGGAAGGCAAGTTCTGGCGGCAAGGCGCCGGTCAGGCTGCTCACGACCTGAGTGCGATCACCGACCAGGACGACTTCAAGTTCCGACATCCCTTCCTGGACTGCCAGTTCCATCGCTCTACGGGCACCCTCGACAGCAATGTCCGGTGCCCGATCACCCCCCAATGCGTCAAGCGCAATGCGCATCGCAAGTTCTCAAGGGTTCAAGTTCTCGGTTGAGTATTGAAACCTTAACGCTTAAGCACTTGAGCGCTCCAGCGTCTTAGAAATTCTACGCTTCCCGCGGCTTGATGACCTGACGGCCTTTGTAGTATCCGCAATGCGGGCAGGCGTTATGCTGCAGAGAGACCTGATGGCAGTTCGGGCATTCGGCGATGCCGGCTGCCTGCAACTTATGATGGCTGCGCCGCTTGTCGCGACGGGCGCGGGATGTCTTGGCCTGGGCTATTGCCATTGTTTACTCGTCGTTAGAGCCGCGCACCGGGCAGCGGCAGGGTTCAAGATTTAAATTGGCGCCGCAGCGCGGACATAGCCCGCGGCAGTCGTCGCGACAGAGCAATTTCATCGGGATTGCGAGCACCAGGGCGTCGCGCACTTCAGTCGAGACGTCGAGGCTTTCGTCACCTGGCCGGTAAGTGCGCAGATCGTCGCCCGGCATCTCGTCGGGCAGCGGCTCGTTTCGCTCGACGAACATTACCTCGAAGCGACCACCCAAATTGCGGTTAAAGGGTTCGCCGCAACGATCGCAGAGGAACGATCCATCTCCCTGCGAAGCGACCGCGACTGCGACCTTGCCAAAGCGCTTATCAGCTTCGAGGGAGACAGTAATGATGTTCGGGAAAACATCGGAATCGAGCCCGACGGCGGACGCTTCGACACGCTCGACCCAGCGGTTCACTCCGGCAGCGAGCGCGGCGATGCGGATCATCATAACCGCAAAATATAAGGTGGGAGATAACCTTTAGTCAACCGCCCGGCGTGAGGATGAGAAGCCGGACGCAAAAGAGCGGAATAGTGCAATCGTGCAGTGGTAAGAAGGGGAGGGAACCGGTCTGCCTGGAGGGCGGAAATCAAGCCGTCTGTAGTGGCGGGATTAAACCCGCCCTCCAAGTTCTATCTCTCAATCAGAGCACCGGCAGATAGGATCGGCGTTCGTAGTCCGTCACCTGCATCCGGTATTCGTCCCACTCGATCAGTTTATTCTCGATGAACTTTTCGAAGACGTGATCTCCCAGCGCCTCTTTCACCAGCGAACTCTCCTGGGCGAGAATCACCGCTTCGTATAGGCTTCCCGGCAGCGTCCCGATGCCGAGCCGTTCACGTTCGGACGGGGTCAGGTGATAGATATCCTCCTCCACTGGCGAAGGCGCTTCCAGTTTCTCCTCAATCCCTTTCAAGCCCGCTGCCAGCATCACCGCAAAGGCCAGGTAAGGATTGGCTGCCGGATCGGGCGACCGCAGTTCGACGCGGGTTGACTTCTCTTTTCCGATCCGAATCCGCGGCACTCGCACCAGCGCCGAGCGGTTCATCTGGCCCCACGAAATATAGACCGGAGCCTCGTAGCCTGGCACCAGCCGTTTGTAAGAATTGACCGTTTGATTCAGCACTGCTGTGATCTCACGGATATATTTCAGGAGTCCCGCCAGATAGTGCCGTGCCGTCGTTGAAAGGCTATAGTCGCCGTTCGGGTCAAAGAAAGAGTTTCGCCCGCCGCTGAAGAGCGATTGGTGGGTGTGCATCCCGGAGCCATTCACGCCGAACATCGGCTTCGGCATAAAGGTTGCGTAATAGCCTGCCTGCCGGGCGATCTCCTTGACGATGAACCGATAGGTAAGGCAGCGCTCGGCCATCTCAAGCGCACTGCCGAAGCGGAGGTCGATCTCGTGCTGCGACGGCGCAACCTCGTGATGTGAATACTCGACCGGAATGCCCATCTCCTCGAGAGCAAAGATCGTCTTTTTGCGCAGCAGCGTCCCGATCTCATTGATCGAGGCGTCGAAGTAGCCGCCGTGGTCGAGAATCTCGGTTGAATTGGAGTCCTTAAAGTAGAAGTATTCCAATTCCGGCCCGACGAACAGGCTGAAGCCCATCGCGGCAGCGCGCTCGAGGTTGCGCTGCAGGACATACCGGGGGTCGCCGGGATAAGGTTTGCGGTCGGGCGTCTTTAGGTCGCAGAACATTCGCGCGGCTTTGTAGCCGCCATTGGAGGGGAAGATCGCAAAGGTCGCCGGGTCGGGATGAGCCATCAGATCCGACTCGTGAATCCGCGCAAAGCCCTCGATGGAGGATCCATCGAAGCCCATACCCTGCTCGAAAGCATCCTCGAGTTCCCGCGCCGGGATCGCAAAGCCCTTGATGTGGCCGTTGATGTCCGAAAACCATAGCCGGACGATTTCGATCCCGCGATCGTGAACTTCTTTGAGGACGCCTTCCTGATCGAAAGGCATATCTAACTCCTTGATAATTGGGAATAAACGGTGAAGGTTGAGGCGCCATTGCCGGCATATGGTCCGGCCGGGGTCAAGGCTGCAACTGCCGTGGAAGATGTCGCAAGGTAATGAACCGCACCTCGAAAATCAAGCCTCACTCTCACCTCTCGCAACGATGGGGCAACTCGGGGGATCGCGTCAGGGACTTTGAAAGCAGCGACTCCTGTTCCTATCTTGAGAGGTGAACATCAAGCGCGGTTTGGGACAAGCCCTCCTATATGGAGCGGCGGCACTTGCCGGATGGGCGTTGGCAGGTCTTTTTAGGCCTCCCGCTCCCGAACCGGATCCGCTCGCTCCAACCCCGGCGCTCGGTCGAGCCATCGCCACAGCACTGCATCAAGTCCTGACCGATGCCTATTTTGCGCCGTTGGAACGGCTCTCGGCTTACATGCTCGAGCACCCCGATCGAGGCGAGGTCAACATCGACCAAATGGCCAAGTGGGCACCCGATGACGACCTCCCGACCTGCTTCGTCTGGTGGACCGACGGCAGCCGTCTCGCCACCGACCATCCGGTCGATCCCGACGCGATGCAGATAGTGCTCGACAATCTGCGGAGCACCTTAGGTGAAGGCCTCCGCCCGGGTCAACTCTTCATACGTACCTTTAAAGCGCACGGTGAGCGCCACTGGCTTGGATTCCTGCCGGTGCCGATGACGAATCTGATGCCTTACCAGTTCGCCGGCTGCTTCTTTTCCATCGACCGTTATCTGGAGAAGGACGTCCCCCGCCTGATCGACGGGTTCATCGACCGGCCGCGCTTCCCGCTGGCGGAGTTCGAGAGCGATCATCCGGGAGTCCGCCCGGACGGACATGTCGCGCTGCGAATCCTGAACGGCGACGATGAGGTCTTCCTGGAGCGGGGCCGGACATTTACGCCGGAACAGTTGCTCTATTCCGAGTCGAAGTCCAATCCCGGGCCGGTGATTGTGGCTTTGCAGCGCAACTGGGACCTCGAAATCTACAGTTCCCGTTACCGGCAGACCACCCCGGCGCCTTCACCTATTCCGGCATACGCGGCTCTTATGTTGGCTATGGTAATGGCCATTACCGGGTTTCTGCTGCTTCGCACTGTCTCGCGTGTCGGTACATGACTTCCTACCCGCTGAAGTCCCAAACTTACAACACTGTTCCTTGACCGCTCACTCACTTTACACCCGTGCCCGCCCCCGACTTGCCGAGATCGCTCCCTACGAACCGGGCAAGCCGATCGCCGAGGTTGAGCGCGAGTTAGGCCTCACCGGCGTGGTGAAACTGGCCTCCAATGAGAACCCTCTCGGACCATCACCGCGAGCGCTGGAGGCTGTCGGAGAGGCTCTTCGCGGCTTGCACCGCTACCCCGACGGTGCGGCATTTGAACTGCGGTCGAAACTGGCTGTACGGCACGGCGTCTCCTTTGACTCGGTGGTTATGGGCAACGGCTCGACGGAACTGGTGGAACTGGTAGCCGAAGCCTTTATCGGCGACGGCGAGGAGGCGGTTATTGGGCGCTATGAGTTCTTCAAATACCGCATTGCAGTCCAGATCATGAACGGCGTCGTCTGCTGGGCCGAAATGCCGGGTCTAGGTTACGATCCTGATGCGCTTCTGAGGGCTTTGACTCCGCGGACTAAGGTGCTCTTCATCGCCAATCCTAACAACCCGACCGGGACCTTGCTTGACCGGGATGGCACGGACTATCTGATAAACCGGGTGCCCGGCGACCTGATCGTCGTTTTCGATGAAGCCTACTACGACTATCGCGTTCCGGAGGTCTATCCCGACACCCTCACATATGTTCGTGAGGGCCGTCCGGTGATCGTCTTTCGCACTTTTTCCAAATCCTATGGACTGGCCGGCCTGCGCGTCGGCTATGCCATCGCCCCGTTGCCCCTGGCGAACGCCCTGCAGCGGGTTCGCGAGACCTTCAATGTCAACTCGTTAGGTCAGGCGGCGGCACTAGCGGCGCTTGACGACGACGACTTTCTGGCCCGCAGCATCGCCCTCAATCGCGAGCAGATGATGGTCTTCGAGTCGGAACTGCTCCGATTGGGGCTTAAGTTTGTCCCGAGTGCTGCGAATTTCCTGCTCGTCCGGACGCTGCTGCCGGGACGGGAGTTGTTCAACCGCTTGCTGCGACTTGGCGTTGTCGTCCGGCCCGTCGATTCCTATGGCCTTAACAATTACGTCCGGGTCTCGATAGGACTTCCGGAAGAGAATCGACGCTTCTTCGACACCTTGGGCGAGGTCGTTGGATGACGATAACGGCGGTTTCTGCGGTTCGGGGTGAGATTGCCTAGGCAAGCGTGTCATGGGCGATCTTATTCGTCTTATGATGGATGCTGACCTTCGTCAGCATGATGCAGGTGATTGATGCTGACCTTCATCAGCATGATGCAAGACCATACAGTGATGGACCTCTTCAACCGCATCCTGCTTTCCCTTCTCTATCTTCTGACTATCACGGTCGTCGTTTTCGTCGCAATAGACGCATGGGACTATTGGGCGACGCCGGGCATCGAGCGACCTTATCACCCCCGTCATTCGGATTATAAGCCTTCAGGCCGGATCGCTCACGGATTAGGGATTGCCGGATCGTCCTTGATGGTGGCGCTGCTCACCTATTCCGCACGTAAGCGGCTGCGAATCTTCCACGGCCGAGGCAACATTCGCTGGTGGCTCAACTACCATATCTGGATGGGAATCACCGGCCCTCTTTTAGTCGTCCTGCACACATCGTTCAAGATCGGGGGGATAGTCGCGGTTTCGTTCTGGTCGATGGTCGGGGTGGCGCTCTCGGGTATCCTCGGTCGCTACCTATACCTGCAAATCCCGCGCACCCGGACCGGCGTTGAATTCCCACTTAAAGACCTGCAGAACGAAGAGATCCGTATGACAGCCGATCTAATGGATCGGTTTAACCTATCCGGAGACTCACTGGCGGCGGTGCAGGACTTCGAAGCAGGTCGAGCCAGGAGTGGGCTGCCCGGCCTATTCGGTATGCTTCTCGACAGCATTACCCGACCTTACCGACTGCACTTGCTCAGGAGGCGTTTGCAATCCGGGGGGAATCTCGACCGCTCAACTTTTCAGCAAGTGCTGCGTCTCGTCCGACGTCGGGTACTGCTATCCCGTCGCATTCGGTTCCTTGACACGGCACATCAGTTGCTGCATCACTGGCACGTTATCCACCGCCCGTTCGCAGTGGTGATGTTGGTGATTATGGTGATTCACATTGTCGTGGCGCTCCTGTTCGGCTACGTCTGGCTGCTTGGGCCTGAGGGCTCATGATGCCAGACGGGCACTTTTTTGAAGGATAGTTGCGAATGTTAACTTTTGCTATTGCAACTATCGGTCAAAGACGCTAAATTCAACTCGTGATGTCATCGGACCTGACTGGACATCACCTTCAGCCCGGCCTTTACCCTAAGGAGAGTTGGATGCCTCGTAAGTCGTCTTTAGCGGGCGCTCGATGCCGAAGATAGCCGTCATACCCGGGGACGGGATCGGTATCGACGTTACCCGTGAGGCTTTGAAGGTTCTCGCCGCTATTCGCGACCAGGGCGTCGATTTGACCTGGGATGAGTTCGATTACGGCGCCGAGAAGTATCTCGCCACCGGAATCACCCTCCCCGATGCCCAGATCGACGAGTTTCGCCGCCACTACGACGCTGTCTATGTCGGCGCGGTCGGCGACCCTCGCGTCCCCGATATGAAGCATGCTGCCGACATTCTGCTCGGTCTCCGATTCAAACTCGACCTCTACGTCAACTACCGTCCCTGCCGACTGCTCGACGAATCGCTCTGCCCTCTGAAGGGCAAGCGCCCTTCCGATGTCAACTTCGTCGTTTTTCGTGAGAACACCGAGGGAATGTATGCCGGCGTCGGCGGGCACCTGAAGAAGGGCACTGCCGACGAGGTGGCGCTTCAGACTTCGATCAACACCCGCAAGGGCGTCGAGCGGATCATTCGCCACGCCTTCGAGTATGCCAGGACATTCGGCCTAACCCGGGTGACGATGTCCGACAAGTCGAACGCGATGCGCTTCGAGGGTGACCTTTGGCAGCGGACGTTCTACGAGGTGGCTGCCGAATATCCGGACATCGAAGCTAACCATTGGTACATAGACGCGCTCCTGATGCAGATGGTGAAGCGACCCGAGCAGTTTCAGGTGATCGTCACGTCCAATATGTTCGGCGACATTGTAACCGATATGGGCGCGCAGATTTGCGGCGGGCTCGGTCTGGCGGCATCGGGGAACATCCATCCCGGGCGGGTGTCGCTCTTCGAGCCGGTGCACGGCTCGGCGCCGAAGTATGCCGGCAAGGATGTAGCCAATCCCCTGGCTGCGATCCTGACCGCGGGACTGATGCTGGAGCACCTTGGCCATCCGCAATGGACCTGGCAGCTTGAAGATACTGTCAAGGAGATGATTGCTTCCGGCGAAGTGCCGGTCGATATGGGAGGGAAGTTGGGGACGGCGGCGACAGGGGATAGGGTGGTGAGGGGGCTATAGTAATCCTAGATCTCTAAGCCTTGCCCTTAATGAGGCATCTCTTCCTATGTATTTGAAACCATGAATTTTAACAGACCTATTGTCAGGCATGATTTCGGAATCAAAGTAAGGTGCAATAGGCTGGAGATGATCGATAATGCCATTTTCTGCAAATTGAAAGACAACGCCTGCCAGGTGATCTGCCAACTGTAAGATGCGAGTGTCGTGGGAGGGACGGCAAGGTGAATACGGTTTCAATGACATTATCCAACGGTGCCCAGCGATGCCCCTGCTGCTGGAAAGTCCTTTGCAAGCTTTGCAATATTCGGTCTTGAGTAGTTGTCCGTCGGTCGAACACAATGATTCCCTTATGCCAAAACCCTTCGGCCCATCTCCGCTTCAAAAAGAGATTGAACCTTGAACTGAGCTGTTCGAACACCTCGTGCTCGATGGTGCTTTTCAGCGGACCACAGGTATGCTTATCAATGATGACGCAAAAAGAACTGAAATCCCTGTGATGAAGTTGCCAAACCGACTCAATACGAGTCCATAGTGCGTTGCGATCATCGTGTGTCAGGTGCGAATAAACACCCTTTCCATGCCGCAGGTGCTTGAAATGAAACTCGACCCGTACTCCTGCATCCGGAAAGAAATCTCGTTGGATGTTTTCGATGTATTCAGTGACTTTTCGCCAGGCGCCTTCAAAGAGTGCTATGCCAGCCAGAACGTAGTGTCTGGTCGATTCCGCCCCCAAACCGGTATCACCGGATTCATCTACGTAGAGGATATACATTGGTTATCTCGGATAGAGTAAACGCTGGGTGGTTTCCCAACGAGGCCCCCTACGAAGCCTCTCCCAGCGTTGATATAGGATACGAAACGACTTTGTCAAAGTCAAGCAAAATCGAATCCAATGAGGTTCGCTTAACAAATTGACCCTCGCTGAGAAGATCCTCGCCCGCCATTCGGGTCGCGACCGCGTCAAGCCCGGCGACCTAATGATGGCGAAGGTCGATATGGTGCTCGGCACCGACGTCACCGTCCCGCTCTCGGTCGAGGTTTTTCGCTCGATGGGCGCGACGCGCCTTTTCAATCCGGCGAAGGTCGTCCTCGTCAACGACCACTTCGTCCCGGCCAAGGACGTCCAGGCCGCGACGCTCTCGCAGACGATGCGCAACTTTGCCCGCGAGCAGGGTGTCGTTCATTACTACGAGGTCGGAAGGTCGGGGATCTGCCATTCGCTTCTGCCCGACGAAGGCCTCGTCGCACCGGGGGACCTCGTTGTCGGCGCGGACAGCCATACCTGCACTTACGGCGCGTTAGGCGCCTTCTCAACCGGCATCGGCTCGACCGATATGGCTTGCGCCTGGGCATTGGGGGAACTCTGGTTCCGCGTTCCGGAGACGATCCGGATCGACCTCTATGGTGAACCGGCTCCCTATGTCGGGGCCAAGGACATCATCCTAAACGTTATCGGAACACTTGGCGTCGATGGCGCGATCTATCAAGCACTTGAATTCGGCGGTGAAGCAATCCGCCAAATGACCATGGACGGACGGATCACGCTCTGCAATATGGCTATCGAAGCCGGCGCCAAAGCCGGCCTGATCGAACCGGACTGGACCACCGCAGCCTATATTGATGAAATCCGTCGCCGCAAGGGGCGTCCGGCGATGCCCGAAGCAGCCCTCGACCTGACCAGCGATCCCGATGCGCGTTATACGCGGCGGCTTGCCTTCGACGTCGGCTCCATCCGGCCTACCGTGGCGGTTCCCTACCTGCCATCGAACATTGCACCGGCGGCTGCGTTGGGTGACATCAAAGTTGATCAGGTAGTGATTGGCTCCTGCACCAACGGACGGATCGAGGACTTCCGTATCGCTGCCGAAGTGTTGGGCGAAAGGCCGGTTCATCGGGAAGTTCGGCTGCTCATCATCCCGGCTACGCCTGAAATCTATAAAGCGCTCATCAGCGAAGGTCTTGCCGCGCAATTTATGGAAGCCGGAGCGGTTATCACGCCACCTACCTGCGGGCCTTGCATCGGCGGGCATATGGGGGTTCTGGGTGCCGGTGAGACCGGCCTCTTCACCACCAACCGCAACTTTCACGGCCGCAACGGGCATCCCGATTCACGGGTCTATCTGGCTGGACCGGCAGTGGCCGCGGCGAGCGCGGCAGCCGGGAGGATCGTTGAGCCGGAGAGATGATGCGCTCACTGACTCTCTCGCCTGCCAATAGAGCAAAGTTCACTATGACCAACGATAGAGAAGAGCGGATCACCTTCGAACGGCTCTCCGACAGCCTCGGTTTCCGGGTCAACTATCTGGCGCGGCTGATGCGCAGTGAACTGGAGTTTCGCATCAAGCCGTTTGGGTTGAACGGCACTACCTGGCCGGTGATGGTTGCGCTCTACGAACAGGACGGTCAGTCCCAAAGCGATATTGGCGACCGCACCGGAATGGACGCGCCGACGATGACCCGGGCTCTCGACAACCTCGAAGCGAGACGCTACATCGACCGCTACCGCGACGACCACGACCGCCGGGTGCAATTGATCCTGTTGACCCGCGAAGGTCGCAGCGTCGCCATCCGCGCAGCGCAAATCGGTGAGGAAATCAACCGCGAAACAGTCCAGTTGCTGTCGGAAGAGGAGCGGGAGATTCTTTGGAGCAGCGTCTCGCGAATCGAGACTGCTCTGAAGAGCCTGATCGAAAAACGGGTGGATTATTATGCTGACGAGGCGAGTCGGGTATGACCATTGTGTGGGTTAGCGGGCAAGCGAGTAGACGGGTAAGCGAGTAGCGGGCTTCAGAATTAGGGAGGTTTGTTGGGAGTTGCTTTCAAATACGGCGATTCGGTCGATACCGACGTCATCATTCCGGCGCGTTATTGCACCCGGTTCGATGCGGTTTATCTGGCGCAGCACTGCCTCGAAGACCTCGACGCGACATTTGCCAGCCGGGTCCGCCCCGGAGACATCGTCGTGGCAGGCGAGAACTTTGGCTGTGGCTCGTCGCGCGAGAACGCGCCGATTGCCATCAAAGGCGCCGGTGTTGCGGCGGTTATCGCAAAATCGTTCGCCCGCATTTTTTACCGCAACTCGATCAACATCGGCCTGCCGATCCTGATCTGTCCCGACGCCGTTGAAGGCATTCAAGACGGTGATAAAGTCGAGGTCGCACCCGCCAACGGGACGATTCGCAACCATACCCGGGGCGGGGAGTGGCAGGCAGCGGCGTTTCCGGCCGAGATCCAGGGCATCATCGAAGCCGGGGGACTGGTTGGCTATGTACGAGCCAGACTCCAAAACGCAGCCTCTTGACGCTCGTGGAGGGCGGGTTTCAACCCCCCAATAACGGATAGGAATGTCTGCCCTTCTGCACGGGCGACGCTGTGCAAAATCACCCAATCAAACGTCGGATACTGTGCCAAACCACACCTATACTGCATCAGTCCGTCCGGTATAGGCCAATAGCCTTGTAGATAGCCCGTTAGAATCACGTAAGTATCTAATAATCAGTTATGGAACGATATTTGCAAATGCGACCTTTACAGATACAAGTGTGTGCAAAAATTGCATAACAGGGCATTTTAATGACTGGTATCGTGCCTGACCATAAGCCCGGATCAGGTCCTTATGGTGCGGCTTACATCCCTTATGGCGCCTGGGGCGGCAGTTGGTTTCCGGCCTGGCACACCAGCGCGTTGGCTGAGATCGATATCGGACGGTTCGCCGCTGAGGCTTTTGCCTTTGTCCTTGGGCAGCGCGGCATCCGCACTGTCGACCTCGACTACCTGATCAGTGGCTCGACGATTCCCTGGCTTTTCAAGTTCTGGGGTTCGCCCTATCTGTCGCATCTCTTCGGCAAACGACTGCCCGGTTTTCACCTCGAGCAGGCCTGTGCGACGGGATTGCAGGTGATCGTCAAGGCGACCGCACAGGTTGCCTCGGGCAGCCACCGCGCGGTCGGGGTGCTCGCCTTCGACAAGACGAGCAACTCGCCGGCTTCGATCTTCCCAAACCAAGGCAGTTACCGCCGGACGGAAGTCCAAAGCGACGTGTGGGACAATTTCGGCTTCGACCCGTCGGCGGGAGCCTCCGGACGGGCGCAAGCCTCCGGCGAGACTTCGATGATTGCTTGCGCCGGGCGAGCCTGCCGTCAGTTTAAATTGGACTTCAGCGAGATTGCCGATCTCGCCTGGCATCGTTATCAGCAGTATTTCGACGCCAGGTCCTCGGGCTGGCTGGACCGGATTCTCTTCCCGATGTCGGTTCTCGACGTGCGTGGGCAGAAGATCGGAACCGTCGATGAAGACACCGGCGTCCGACGCTACGAATCGGCGGATCAGATCCGAGCCGAGCGGCAGATCGACGCCGGGGTCAGCGCCGGAACCCAGACCCACGCCTCGGACGGAATGTTCGGGATGGTCGTAACCGACCGGGAGGGTTTGTCGCAATTCAGTTCCCGCCCTGAGATCGCGATTCAACTGCTTGGCGCAGCCGAATATCGCACCGCGCTTGGAATGATGCCCGAAGCCCCCGCGTTAGCCGCCGCGCAACTCCTGAACCGGCTCGGCCTGAAGATCGGCGATGTTACGACCTTCTACGACCACAATCCATTCGCTGTTAACGACTTGATCTTCGCGCGGCACTTCGGGATAGATTGGCACCCGATGAACGAGACCGGCTGCCCGCTTGTCTATGGCCATCCGCAAGGTCCAACATTGGTGCGGGTCACCGTCGAAGCCCTTGAAAGAACCGTTGAAAAGGGCGGCGGACTCGCCCTGGTCTTCGGCTGTGCAGCCGGTGATGTCGGGATAGCCGCACTCTTTCGGGTCGATGATCATAAAGCGGGGGGATCAAAGTGAAGACGATGCGACAGGCGACAACGGAGACGCTCGGACTGGGTCATCCGCTCGCCTTCTTCAAAAATGGCCGGCTGCCGGTTACCGCGGCTGAACTGGTTGAACGAGTCTTTGGCGGCGCCACTGGCCGCGGCGCGCTCGTCATCAGCGGCGGAAACGGGATCGTCGGGTCGGGCAAGGCGATGCAGTTGGGAGCGCGGCTGCTCGATTACGGTGTGCCGGTAGTGACCCTCGACCTGCCTGATGCTCCACCCGGGCTGAAAGGGCAAATGGACGGCCTCATCCGGTCGTTCGGGCCAGCCGGGGCTGCTGCCATTGCAGCCAATATCGTCCAAATGACTTACGACGGCAGGCGCCTACCCGCGACCTTGACCCGGTTCAACCCACGATTCGTCCTCGAGGCGATTCCCGAAGTGCTCGCCATCAAGCGGGCGCACTATGCGCTCTGGCGCGAGGTCTATCCAGAGATCACCATCCGGTCGGTTACGTCCGGCTTCCCGAGCCGGGAACTCGGGGTGGGGGTCTTCCATCCCTCGTTTCCGCATCCGATCAACAAGGTCTGGGAGGTGGTAGAGGATTCCCCATCCGATGCGGCACGCTTGCTCTGGGCGCTCGGGCTGGTGCCGGTGCCGGTGGGGGATTACTGGTCGTTCATTCTCGATGTGCTCTTCTGCGGTGTAACGCTTGCGGCACTCCGGTTTCAGGAAGCGGCAAATATGCCGGCCTGGAAGGTAGATAAACTGGTACGGCTATTGGTGGGACCGAATCCCCTCCGGGCGCATGATGCCATTGGCGCGGGGGCGTCGTTCCTCACCTGGTCGTGCCTCTATCATCTGGCCGGGGAGTATGGCGACCTCTTTCAACCGGCGGCGGAACTCGAACGCCGCAAGGCTTCGGGCGAGACGTGGTATTCCTCGTTTAGGCCGGTAGTGGACCGGCCGTTCACGGACGGCGATCGCCTCGAAGCCTGGATTCTGGGGCCGTTGCTGCAGATGACGAGCCTCATCCTGCGCGAGTCGCGAGCCCACCTGGCACACATCAACGCCATCGGGGAAATGTGTGCACAGTTCACCAGAGGAGTTCCGGTGCTGGCACGGTCGTTAGGAACGACAAGGGTAATCGAAATAGTAGAGCGATATCACCGTCTCCATCCCGAGGCTGCCACGAGGGCGTGGCATCCCGAGGCTTTTTTGGCGCTTGAAAGCCCCGAAGGCGCGATGCTCTATGTCAACGCCGGGCACGACGGGACGGTCGGAGTGGTGACGATCAGCCGGGAGGCGCTGAACGGCGATGTCATCGCCGAATTGAACCGCGCTTTCGACTGGTTGATCGCAGAGGGTATCGAACGGGTGATCCTGTCCGGCGACTTCCACCTTTCGACGCAGATGATCGGCGCCGATACCGGCGAATTCTATCCAGCCCTTACGGACGAGCAAGCCGGCTTCAACCTCTCCAGCGAGTGGACCCGCACCGCGCGGCGGCTCTTCGATGGATTCAAGGTCAGTGTCGGTTTCATCGGCGGCAAGCGATGCCTCGGCGGGATGCTCGAACTGATGGAACATTGCCACTTCGTAGTCGCGGAGCGGGATACTCAGTTGGGACTGCCCGAAGTGACTCTGCCGGTCGTGCCGGGAATGGACGGGACGCATATTCTCTTTCGCCGCGCAAAAGAAGCCGATTGGAGCCGTGTGGCGCAACTCTTGATGACCGGCAAGGCGGTGAAAGCGGCTGATGCCGTCGGATGGCTCTGCGACCGGGTCGGGACGACGGACGAAGCGCTAGCCCAAACGTGGGGGTTGGCTATGAATGGATCAGCGCCGGAACGATCCTTGCGCCGGGAGAGCCTCAAACTGTCGGCCGGACTGTTCGAAGCGGTGGAGGCATCAACTGGTGCTGCAGGACGACAGGCGATTGCCGAGTCGGCACGGGACTGCGTGGGAATCGATTATGAAACTGCACTCGAACGACAAGCGCGACATTCTGCCGGTTTTATGATCGGTGAGGCATGTCGGAAAGGGGCGGTGGGATCCGCCGCCAGGCGGGTGCTGGGATAAGGGAAGGAAGCACCTGGCGGGCTGACTCCTCCAGGTGTTAAAGTGGGCGGGAATGATCCCACCCTCCAAGAGCCATCGGCAAGTTGGAAATCGGGAGCATCGTGGAGTTTCGCGAACCGATCGACCAGTTGGTGAACAGCCCGCAAAGGTTCACCTCACAACTCAAGTTCCCTGTGCCGGAGCGAATCAAAATCTACGATTCGACCCTGCGCGACGGCGAACAGATGCCGGGCGTCGCCTTTTCGCCGGGGCAGAAGTATCAGGTCGCCAAGGCGCTCTCGGAGATCGGCTGCGACATCCTCGACCTCGGTTTCCCCTATGCTGCGCTCTCCGATCGCTATGCACTACAGATGATCGTCCAAGCCAAGCGGCTCGGCGAAATCCGCAAGGAGGTCGATCTGCTGGTGATGTGCCGTTCGACCCAGCAGGACATCGACGCGACCATTCAATCGCTGCGCGACATCGACGTCGATATCAACGAGGTGACTTTCTTCATTTTCACCTCAGGCTCCGACCTGCACCTGAAGTATAAGATTGGCAAGACGCTCCTGAAGCGGGATGGGATCGATCCGGCGAAGTGGCTCGATCAGCCGGTCTCCTACTATCGCGATGCCAATATCCGGATGCAGTGCGACGCGATCCGGTATGCTCGCGAAAGAGGCGTCGAGCGGATTGAATTCGGCGGCGAAGACGGCTCCCGCGCCGACCTCGACTATACCATCGAACTTGCAAAGGCCGGCTACGATGCCGGCGGGACGCGCTACAGTTTTCCCGATACGGTCGGCTGCTTCACTCCGGAAGGCGTCGATTATTACATTCCGCGCATCGTCGCCGAGTTCCCGAATCGCGATCTGGTCTGCCACTTTCATAATGACTTCGGTCTCGCGACGATCAACACCTTGCGCGCGATGTCGCATGGCCTCAACGTCCCGACCTGCACCGCCAACGGAATGGGCGAACGGGCTGGAAACGCGCCGCTGCATCAGGTTACGGTTGCGTTGAAACTGCTCTACGGCGTTCACCTGCCACGTTTTCGTTACGAGAAGTTGCGTGAACTGAGGCAACTGGTCGAGGAGTTTTCGGGAATCCCGGTCTCGGCGCACGAGCCGGTCATAGGTGAGGGGGTCTTTACCCACGAGTCGGGCATTCACACCGCGGGACTCTTAATCGACGCCTCGATCTATCAGGTGATTCCACCGGAATTAGTCGGTGCGCGCATCCGGTATGTCTTCGGCAAGCACTCCGGGCTGGCTGCGGTTAAGGCAGTGCTTGAGAAGCCCGAGTACCGGTCTGGCCTTGAGCGGGACGGAGTCGAAGTGAACGACGACCTGATCGAAGCGGTTACGCTCTTCGTCAAGGATGCCCGCCAGAAGCGGACCCGGAGCGACCAGTTCACCTCGATCACCGAGGCCTACTACCGCGAATACGACCGACTCGGCATATCGGAATTGCGGCTGGTGGAACTCGCTTCGACTATCGGGCGGCTGCTGAAAGAAGGCCACTTCAACCATGTGGAGAGGAAGAAGTAGTAGGACAGGCATTCCTGCCTGTCCGGAATTTGGCATGGGGATGGGACGGGACAGACAAGAATGTCTGTCCTACTGTACAGATTAGATAGGAGTTCACAATGTCGCTTGACTGGCTGCCTCGCGAAGGGGGATTGAAGGACCATGACCTCTGGGGGGATGAGTTCTTTGGCGGTGAAGCCCCCACCGTCCGTTATGAACTGAAACCGGTTACAGCCCCTGACGGCAACGTTGCCGAAGGCTTGTTCACGGCCTGGATCACGCTCGATAACCCGGCGCAGTTCAATTCCTACACCACGCACATGGTGAAGGGCGTCATCGCCGGGTTTCACAAAGCCTCGATGGATCGGCGGGTGGTGGCGATCGTCTTTACCGCGGTCGGCGAACGCGCCTTCTGCACCGGCGGGAATACCCGGGAGTATGCCGAATACTACTCCGGCCGGCCGCAGGAATACGGCCTCTATATGGACCTCTTCAACGCGATGGTCGATGCCATTCTGAACGCCAAGAAGCCGGTCATCTGCCGGGTCAACGGGATGCGCGTGGCGGGCGGTCAGGAGATCGGAATGGCCTGCGACCTCACCATCGCAGCCGATACGGCCGTCTTCGGCCAGGCCGGTCCGCGACACGGTTCGGCGCCGGATGGCGGATCGACCGACTTCCTCCCCTGGATGCTGCCACTCGAGCAGGCGATGTGGAGCTGCATCAGTTGCGAACTCTGGAGCGCTTACAAGATGGCGCGCTACGGCCTGGTGTCGAAGGTTGCGCCGGTGCTGGTTCGCGCGTCGGGATCGGAATCCCAACCTGCGCGCGAAAAGTTCATCCGCAACCCTTTGGTCATCACCGACCGCTATGTCGAAGAGGGCGAGATCGTCTATGGCGAACCGGTCACCGGCGCTGCTGCAGCGTTGGCTAAAGAGCAGTTTAAGGCAGCGACCTACGACTTCAGCCGGCTCGACGCCGAGGTCAACAGACTGGTCTGGACCTTCACTAACCTTTTCCCGGGCTGCCTCATCAAGTCGATCGACGGCATCCGGCAGAAGAAGAAGTTCTGGTGGGATCAGACCAAACTTGCCAACCGGCACTGGCTGGCGACGAATATGATGGGCGAAGCGTTCCTCGGCTTCCACGCCTTCAATACCAAGAAACAGACCGGGAAGGACACTATCGATTTCATCAAGTTCCGGCAGTTGCAAGCGGAGGGGCATCCGTTCGACGCGGAACTGATGGAAGCCGTGTTGGGAAAGAAAATCTAACCACAAAGAACACAAAGATCACAAAGATCATAGGGAATACTTGGTGTTCTTTGTGCTCTTCGTGGTGAAAAGGAAAAAATGGGCATTCTGAAAGGGAAAACCGCCATTGTCACCGGCGGGTCGTTAGGGATCGGCGCCTCAGTCGCCCTCAAACTCGCCTCCGACGGCGCCGATGTGGCGCTCAACTACCGCAAGCATGCGGACGAAGCCGAAGCTGTCGCCGAACAGATCCGCACCATGGGCCGCCGGGCGCTGGTGATCCAGGCCGACACATCGTCCTTTGCCGATGCCGAAGCGATGGTCGCTCGCGTCAAGGCGGAATGGGGCCGGGTGGACATCCTCGTCTGTAACGCGGGGATCACCAGAGACGCGGTGCTCTGGAAGATGACCGAAGAGCAGTGGGACGCGGTGATCGGGACGAACCTGAAGGGCTATTTCAATTACGTCCGCGCGGCTGCGCCGGTGATGCGCGAGCAGAAGTACGGGCGGATCGTCTGCGTCACCTCGATCAATGGGCTGCGCGGCAAGTTCGGCCAGTCGAACTACGCGGCCTCCAAAGCCGGCATCCACGGGCTGGTGAAGAGCGCCGCCAAGGAATTAGGGCGGTCGGGCGTCACCGTCAACGCCGTCGCGCCGGGGATGATCCTGACCGATATGATGGCTGCGCTGCCGGAGGAGGTCAAGCAGAAGGCGGTGGACGAGACGGCGGTGGGCAGATTGGGGGAGCCGGACGACATCGCGCATGTGGTCAGTTTCTTCTGCAGTGACTTCGCAAAGCATGTGACGGGGGAGATTATCAAGGTGGATGGGGGGCAGTATATCTGACTTGATCTCCATTCGCCCCCCCTTTGATTCCCCCCCGCAGAGCGGGGGGGAGAGAAGGCAGAAGCGCGCCTGCGACTATTACTCCCCCGCGCAAAGCGGGGGGGAGTGAAGATGGAACGTTGTAGTGTATTCGCAACCGCCTGACAAGGGGGCAAGACGCTCTACTCCCCCGCGCAAAGCGGGGGGGAATTAAAGGGGGGGCTGGATGTGCATTGGAGTGGAATTAGGGATGGAAAATCCCCAATGAGAGCAATCCCAAAGCGCTTGCCTAAAACTAAGCCTCATTCCGTCAATTTCGCCCGCAGCCTACGCCGTAAGATGACTGACGCCGAGCGGCGGCTGTGGGCAAGGCTGCGGTCAGGGCGAATAAGCGCCAAATTCCGGCGTCAGGAGCCTATCGGATCTTACATCGTGGACTTTGCTTGCATAGAAAGAGGATTGGTCATAGAACTTGACGGCTCGCTGCATTACACCGATGAAGGCAAGAAGAGGGATGAAGTTCGGGACGCCTACCTGCGGTCGTTGGGATTCATGGTGTTGAGGTTCTCAGATCGGGATGTGATGAACAATATCGAGGGGGTATGTCAGGCGATCCTTGAGCAAGTTCAATGGAAAAACGAAGAAAAGGAAGAGTCAGGAAAATGAGTAACATCCTCGCCCTATCCGCTTGCCGGACTCCGATGGGGTCGTTCGGCGGGACGCTGAAGGATATGGCATCCTACGACATCGGAGCCGTGGCTGTGAAGGCCGCCGTCGAGCGCGCCGGACTGACGCCGGAGCAGATCGACGACGTGATCCTTGGCTCGTGCCGTCAAGCCGGCAATGGGCCTAATCCGGCTCGCACGGCATCCGTCCGGGGCGGCATCCCGACCTCGGTGCCGGTCATCACCCTCAATATGGCATGCCCGTCGGGGATGCGAGCCATCCAGTTCGCGGCTAATGAAATCGCCTCCGGGATGGCTTCCACGGTGCTGGTCGGCGGCTTCGACTCGATGAGCACCATCCCCTATCTCCTTAAGGGAGCGCGCTGGGCTGGGTTCAAGATGGGCGACCGCAAACTGGAAGACGGCTGGTCCGACGCCACCGACCCGCTCATCGGGCAGGGCATGGGCGCCACCGCTGAAAACCTCTTCGACAAGTGGCAGATCCCCCGCCGCGACCAGGATGAGTACGCGGCAGCCTCGCACATCAAGGCGCATACCGCGTGGGAGAACGGCTGGTTCGACGAGGAGGTTGTCCCCATCACCTTCCCGCCCGACAAGAAGACCGGTGAGTCGGTGGTCTTCGCCAAAGACGAGACGATCCGCTTCCCTGTGGATGCCGAGAAGATGGGGAAACTGCCGCCGGTTTTCCGTAAGGACGGGACGGTAACAGCGGGCAATGCCTGCGGGATGTCGGACGGGGCTTGCGGGTTGGTGCTGACGTCATCAGAACGCGCTTCGGAACTGGGCGCCAAACCGCTCTTTTCGGTGGTCGAGATGGCATTCACCGCCACCGAACCGGCAACTATGGGCGAAGGTCCCGGCATCGCTATCCCTGCGGTGCTGAAGAAAGCCGGGATGACCCTTTCCGACATCGACCTGATCGAAGTCAACGAAGCCTTCGCCATTCAGGTGCTGGTGAACGAAAAGATGGTCGGCTGGGACCGGGATAAACTGAACATCCACGGCGGAGCCATCGCGTTAGGGCATCCGACCGGCATCTCGGGCGCGCGGATCGCGGTGACGCTCTATCATGCGCTGAAGCGGCTGAATAAGGAGATCGGGCTGGCTTCAATCTGCGGCGGAGGAGGTGTGACCGGGGCAATGATCATCAAGAGGGAAAACTAACCACAAAGGCACAAAGAACACAAAGACTTTCTTGTCATAAATGATAGAGATCATTCCTGAGGATATAGACCTGACCGGCAAGAATTTGTTGATGCGGCCTTTCAGGTTCACAAAGCGCTTGGGTCGGGGCTTCTTGAATCAGCCTACGAATCCTGCATCGCGCATGAGATTGTGTCGCGAGGGCTCGATGACAAGACGCAGGTGATTCTTCCCGTCATCTACAAAGGAGTCAGGATCGATGCGGGATTTCGATTGGATTTGGTCGGCGAAGACAAGGTCATGTCGAACTGAAGGCGGTAGAAGAACTCCACCTGATTCGTGAAGCACAATTGATCACATATCTTCGACTCTCGGGCATTCGGCTTGGTTTCCTAATGAATTTCAACGCTAAACTTATTAAGAACGGAATTAGGCGAATTGTAGTATGATAAGTTTCCTCGAAACATATTCTTAGTGTTCTTCGTGCTCTTTGTGGTAACATCCCGATGGAAATCTACGAACGCAATATAAACGCTGCGGTCCGGCGCGACGGAGACGATCATATCGTCACCAAAGCCTCGCTGCTTGACCTGAACCACAACATGCGAGTCGAAATCCGCGTCTGCATCGCCAACCGGACGGTCGTCGCAGCCGAGGCGCAAATGGTGAAAGCCCCCTTTGGCATCTGCGACCAGACCGCCGCCTTTGCCCGCAATTTGACCGGACTCAGGATCGAGCGGGGCGTAACGCGCAAAGTCGCCGAAGTGATGGGTCGGTCGTCGGGCTGCACCCACCTTTACGAACTGGCCATCGAAGCCGTGCGCCTATCATCGAATGTGCTGTTAGGCTTCGAAACCGGCGACCGCGAATGGCGTGAACGGCGCTTGACAGACGAGGAGTTCATCGAGCGGGCGAAGGGATTCCTGGCCAACTCTTGCCTGCCGTTTAGAATTGAAAACTAACCACAAAGAGCACAAATAGCACAAAGAAATGTGATTTTGTGATCTTTAAGCGCCTTGTAATGGAAGAAAAGAATGGATTCCCATTATATCAAGATCGATCCGGACGACCACCGCCTCGACATCATTCTCTCCCATCCACCCGTCAACATTCTGACTGGCGCGGTGATGAAGGAGATGATCCGAGTTTTGCAGGACGCCTCCTCCGATCCCCACCTGCGAGCCGTCGTCATTCGGTCTGAGGGGAAAGCCTGGTCGGCCGGGGCGGACGTGAGTGAACACCTGCCCGGGCAGTTTGAACCCATGCTCGACACCTTCGGCGAATTGTGCGAACTGGTGCGCACCTATCCGGTGCCAACCGTTGCTGCGGTGGACGGGCTCTGCCTTGGCGGCGGCTGTGAACTGGCGCTAATGTGCGATTTTGTACTGGCGTCGGAGCGCGCCAAGTTCGGTCAGCCGGAGATCAAAGTCGGTGTCTTCCCTCCCGCGGCTTGTGCCCATTTCGCGATGAAGATGGGCTGGCAGAACGCGATGGAGGTGATCCTGACCGGGGATGTCTTCAGTGCAGAAGACGCAGCAAAAATGAAATTGGCAACGAAGGTGTTTCCGGTGGATCGTTTTTCGGACGAAGTGGACCGATTCGTTGACCGGATCATTTGCAACAGTGGAGTTGTCCTTCGAGTGGCAAAGAGAGCGGCGCTCGAAGGGATGCGCCTTTCGCCCGAAATGGCGGCACAGGAATCGGATCGCATCTATCGGCAGGAACTGATGACGATGGCGGACGCGGTCGAGGGGCTAAACGCCTTTATGGAAAAGCGCGAACCAAACTGGAAAGACAACTAACCACTAGGCACGCAAAGAGCGCCAAGAATTCTTTGTGGTCTTTGTGTTCTTGGTGGTAAAAAGAGGCCGAAGTGTTTTCTCAATTCAAATCCTGGTATGAAGAACGGCACGCTTACGCTAAAGGGTGGAAGGCGCGCACCGGCGGCAAAGTGATGGGCTGCTTTTGCAGTTATGCCCCCGAGGAAATCCTCGTCGCGGCGAACTGGCTCCCGGCGCGCGTGTTAGGCGGTCACCAGCCCCAGGACGTCGCCGAAAAATATATGTTCGGGATGTATTGTCCCTTTTCCCGCGACGTCCTGGCGCAAGGGCTTAAAGGGCGCTACGACTATCTCGACGGCATCCTGCTGACGCAAAGTTGCATTCACCTGCGGCAGTCGTTCAACTCATGGCAGATGCACGTTCCGGTGCCGTTCAATTACTACATCTATATGCCGCAGAAGGTTCAGACGCCTCATGCAGTGCCCTATCACCGGAGCGAACTGGCGAAGTTTCGCGCGGCTCTGGAGGCCTACGACGGGACAACGCTAAGTGAAGACGACCTGAACCGCGGCATCGCCGTCGTCAACGAGAACCGCCGCTTGATGCGCGAAGTCTATGAGTTTCGCAAAGGCGACAGCCCCAAGGTGACCGGCACCGAAGCGATGTGGATGACCACCTCGAGCATGTGGGTTGATAAGGAGGAACATTCCGCCGAACTGCGGCGGGTGCTGAAGGAACTGCCCAACCGAAGCCTTACCCGCCAGACCGGGGCGAAATTGATGATCATCGGCTCGGAGAACGACGACATCCCGTTCATCGAGATGGTCGAAAAGGTCGGCGCGACGGTGGTGATGGACGAACACTGCACCGGGACGCGGTATTTTTGGAATCAATGTGAGGTTCCCCCCCTTCAATCCCCCCCGCTCAGCGGGGGGGAAGTGCGCGAGGATAAATCCCCCCCGCTTAGCGGGAGGGAAGTGCGCGAGGATAAATCCCCTCCGCTTAGCGGGAGGGAAGTGCGCGAGGATAAATCCCCCCCGCTTAGCGGGGGGGACGAGAAGGGGGGGCGCGACCTGATGACCGCGATCGCCCAGCGCTACATCGACCGCCCGACCTGCCCGGTGAAAGACTGGGAGGATCGCACCCGCTTCGAGCATATCCTGCGTCTGGCGCGGGAGTGGGAGGTGCAAGGCGCCATCATCATCCAGCAGAAGTTCTGCGACCCGCACGAGTGCGACATGGTGCCGCTAAGAGCCTTCCTGAACGAGCACGACATCCCGAACCTGATGCTCGAGTTCGACGCTACCACGCCGCTGGGGCCGTTTAGGATCAGGGTAGAAGCGTTCTTGGAGATGATCGGGCAGGAGGAGTTGTTTTGAATGTAGAATGCAGAATGTAGAATGTAGAATGAGGAACGAGGGTTATTGCTTTGGAGGGGTATAGGTGTTATCTTTCAGAAAATCAGAATTTCTGAACGGTAGAGGGATTACAATGAAAGTTCAACTACGTTCGAGACGCCAGATCACGCTTCCGGAAGAGGCGGTCAGCGAGTTGGGAATCAATGAGGGGGATGAGTTCATCGTGAAAGTCGAGGGCGATTCGCTGCGCCTGCTGCCGGTCGTTACCATTCCTCGGGATGAAGCCTATCTCTTCACACCGGAATGGCAGAGGGCGCTTCAAACCGCCGAGAAGGAACTGCGCGAGGGCGAATACGAGACCTTCGCGAGCGTCGATGACCTGCTGAAGGACCTGAACGACTGATGCAGATCATCCGGCTGAGTCAATTCAAGCGGATGTGGAAGAAACTGCCTGCGGACGTTCAGGCGAGGGCAGCGAAAGCGATCCGCCTGCTTGCCGCCGACCGGTCGCATCCGTCGCTTGGCTTGAAGCGGCTGCAACGGCTGCCTCAATACTTGGAGGTGCGCATCGACCGCGACCACCGGTTGATATGCCAGATGGGGAGCGAGGTTATCGTGCTGGTGGCGGTAGGGAGGCATGAGGTGTTGGGGAGGGTGAGGCAAAAGTGAAGCTAAACATCATCATTCCTTCGGAAGATGGAATTCAGATCTACATTTCTTTGTAAAAACAGGAATGAAGGCACTTTATTCAAATTGCATTTTCTGCGGCTGCGACTTAGACGAGACCAATAGATCTCGCGAGCATATCGTTCCACAGATCATAATGGGATCATTCATCAGTCAAGATGTCTGCAGATGCTGTAACAGCAAATTGAGCGAGGCGGATAAGCTTATACTGAATGATCCACGGATTATTCAAGCTATAAACTGTCTTGAACTTTCTGATATTCAAAATAACATCCTGAGAATAGGTGAAACCATAGGAACAGATACACAGGATGGCGCCGAAAGAAGGTTTCATATGAAGGATGGGCACCCTATACTTATTCCCAAGCCATCTTTTACGGGTGAAAGAGTCGCGGATATAGATAACACCTTGCCTCTACTGCGCACATTGTTATCCAGAGACAAGGAGCTGAATTGGCCAAACGAAAAGGCAGGCCGATACATCGGTGAAATCGTAACGCCAGAATTTCTCAAACTCAAGCCGCATGAGAGTATCGATCTTCGAGAAGCGGGATACTCAATCGAAATGAGGCAGATTGGAAACATAGAGACACATTTTCCTGCCATTTCGTTTCAAGATCATAGATTGATCGCTAAAATAATATACGAGATCAGTTTCTATCTGCTTTCGCCCGAGATCGCTGAGTCAGCGATGAAAGATCTTGACTATTATAGAGATGTAGCTTACGGAAGTATTGAAAGAGAAGAAGGCAGATTGTTTACAAGATCGGTGGAGCTTCTTAACGAACCCAACTATCTTCATAGGATTCAGATCTCATTCTCTGCCTCAAGCTTTCTTACGGTTGACATCGACCTCTTTGCAAGTGTAAACTATCACGCTATCATCAGAACTGATAGAACCTATCCGCTGCCAATTCTAAATTCCCGGCAGGTTACCGCTGTCGGGTTGGGGATGACCTTTAACGATACATCGAATAGACACTTTGCGATAAGGTACTTCAATGATGCAGATTGGGCGGTCGAAAGATTCGATGACGGAGAAGAACAGTGACAATATCAACCCAAATGATCAATACTTGGACAGCTTCTTGGAAGCAACTGAGATACCTCGAGCGAGTGGGAGCATTACTTGCCATAGCAACTCTGACCGCCTCCTTATTTTATTGGGCGGGGAATGGATTCGCCGAGATACAAAATACACTTGGCTACTATCCATCTGGAGTTGAAGAAGCGCTAGAGCAAAACCGCGAACTGGACCTAAAATATCCAACACGCCCGGGTCTAAGCAAGGATCTGGGAGAGGTTGCGGGAGTCTTGCTTTTCTTCATCGGAATTTGTCTAATCTTGTCATTGATTGATGCAGCCGTGAAATTGCCAATCTTGGCGGGATTGTTGGTCGCCCCAATATCTTTCCTATCGGGCAAGGGAACCACACATGAATACCTCATTCTATCCTTGCTCAACAATAACGCTATTGGTGGCAGAGGCGTGCTTTCACTTATCATGATAACGCTTTCCGGAGTATTTGCGATGAGGGCTTTTCGGAAATCTTGGAGATTAAATTTCTCATTGCTAACTGCACTTGGAGTATTCGCGTCTTGGATAGGTAATTTCATGGGTCAAGAATACAGCTATCGCGCCGGTATTTTGACGGCAGCTGCTGGAATTCTCCTTATCATAGCGCCAAAATCACTTAGGGATTCTTGTCTGACTTCCATCGAAGTGACTGGCGAAATATCTAAAGGTAGGCTTGACAGCTTGATTCAAAAAGCCACATTGTCTACCAGAATATTTGGCATTGCCTATTCTATTCTTGGGCTTATTCTTGTTCTGGGAGTTGCAGGAACTATGGGAGATGAGTTTCTACAAGGAATCAAGAGAGGGGCACCTGTTAGTGATTCAAGCGGAATCTTAGTGCTGGCCGTCATTCAGATATTGATAGGGATAGCTTTGCTTATGCTCTCTTTGATATCATCTAATCCAGCAATGCGGCGTCGATATCAGTTTTCCATCATCATAGGGATCATCTGGATCTTATTGCCTTATGAGGCACTTGACTTGTTAGCCCGATTGACCGATCCCGGCTTAAATGCTTTTGTAAAACTGTTGACGTCTATTGGAATGATTATTGTACTCAAGACCGCAATTAGAGCTCGGGACGCCATTTATATGAATGTCAGCAATTCCAAGGAAACATAATCCGCATCATTCGGAATACTAATGTCCACCTACCCCACCGAACCCCTGAAGTGCTGGGCTAAAGCCAAGGAACTTCGGGATAACTACTATCGCGACTACGCCACCGCCCACGAGTGCGGCGGGTTGCGCTGGACCGGCGGCGCTTGGTCGTTCGACGCCATCCCCGCCGGGCTAGGGCGCGACGTCTGGCCCATCACCGGCGAGCCTTACGGCGCGTCGATGGCCTTCAACAAGCCATTCAGCCAGCGCGCCCTCGAAGCCGCCGAAGCCAAGGGCTGGGCGCGCGATCTCTGCAGTTATATGCGCAACTACTGGGGGTCGATGTATCTCGACGAGTTCAACTTCGGCGGGAAGTATCCGAAGCCCGACTTCGCCTTTCAGGATCATATCTGCTGCTCCCACGCCAAGTGGTATCAGCATGTCGCGGAATACAAGCAGATCCCCTACTTTTGTATCGACGTTTCGGTCGGTCCCTATCACCTGATCGACGACCACAAACTGAACTTCGTCGTCGGGCAGATGCACGAGTCGATTGACTTCCTCGAGCGCATCACCGGCCGCCGCTACGACGACGAACTGCTGATCGAAGCGGTGCAGAACGAGACGCGAGCCACCTCCGCCTGGGCCGAGGTCTGTGCCCTCAACAAGGCGATCCCGGCACCGCTCGACGAAAAGACGATGTATTCGCTCTACGTCCTCGGGACGCTCAACAAGTCGAAGAAGGAGTTCGCCGACTTCTACGAGGAATTGCGGGACGAGGTTGCCGACCGCGTGGCGCGCGGCATCGCTGCCGTTCCGAGCGAGCGTTGCCGGCTGATGTCCGATACCCAGCCGCCGTGGGGCTTCTTGAAGATATTCCGCTACCTCGAAGGCTTCGGCGCGGTCTCGGTCGGGAGCCTTTACACCTTCGCCCTAATCGGCATCTGGGAAGAGAAGCCGGACGGCAGTTGGGGCGCGCGGACAACTCCGATGGCCCTCGGCTTGCCGATGGATACCCGCGATCAGGCGCTCCGGATACTGGCGGACTGGAACCTCTCCAAACCCGAATGGCAGCATTTCTATGACGCAAGTTTGAAGTCGAAGATGATGCTGCGGATCGTCAAGGAATGGAAACTCGACGGCGTCATGCTGCACCTGAATCGCGGCTGCGAAGGCCTCTCCTGCGGCATAATGGAAAACCGCCTCGCCATCGCCGAAGCCGGCGTGCCGGTGATGACCTTCGAAGGCAATATGGGCGACGAGCGGGAGTTCGACGAAGCGAAGACCAAAGACCGCATGGATGCGTTCATGGAGACGCTGGGACTTAGGAATTAACCACAAAGAACACAAAGATCACAAAGATATCCTGGTGCTCTTGGTGTGCTTTGTGGTGAGAATAATCATTAGGGATAGATAATTGATTACAGCCGGACTTGACCTGGGGTCGAAGACCACCAAGGTCGTCATCCTGCGCGACGGCGAAGTGCTGGCTCGCGTGAAGCGGTTTTCGGGGTTCGAACAAGAGGTCGTCGCGGCTGAAGCCTTGCGGGAAGCCTGCGCCCTCGCTGGCATCGCCGAGAGCGAACTGTCCCGTATCGCGGCAACCGGAGCCGGCCGCCGGGTAGCGCCATTCGCGCAGGATCTCCTGACCGAGGTAGGCGCCGCGGCGCGGGGCGCCATCGCTCGCAACGACGCAGTGCGCACTGTGCTCGACGTTGGAGCCGAGGAAGGACGCGCCATTCTGGTCAATCCCGACGGCCGGGTGAAGGACTTTGCGGTCAATGAGAAGTGCGCCGCCGGAGCGGGCACGTTTATCGAGTCGATGTCGCGCGCCCTCGAAGTGAAACTCGAGGAGTTCGGCCCGCTCGCGCTGACTTCGCAGCAGGCGGTGCCGATGAATGCCCAATGCGCAGTATTCGCCGAGAGCGAGGTGGTATCGCTGCTCCACGCCCGGACGCCGAAGCAGGACATCGCTCGCGCAGTGCTCGACGCCATCGCCAGCCGCATCGTCTCGATGGCCCGGCGAGTCAGCATCACACCGGCGGTCGTGCTAATGGGAGGGATGGCTCACAATACCGGCTTCATTGTATCGCTGAAGCGGACGCTCGAGATGGAGATCGAAATCCTATCCGATCCTGAGTTTGTCCCGGCCGAGGGAGCCGCGTTCCACGCCGCCGAGCGCTTTGCCGAAGCCGAAGTGCCGGCGGTGGCGTAGGAAGTAAGCGGGTAGGCGAGTAAGCGGGTAAGCGGGTAAGTGAACAGGCGGGAGTAGAAAATGGGGACGGTCTTCAGGAAGGTGGAGGATATAGAGGTCTGGAAGCGGGCATGCAGGCTTGCGGTCGATCTCTATTCCCTCTGCGATCAGGAGCCGCTCGCCAAGGATTGGGGGCTTCGAGATCAGTTGCGGCGTGCGGCAGTTTCCATTGCATCGAACATCGCGGAGGGATATGAGCGAAACTCGCAAGCGGAATTCAGGAGATATCTCTTGATCGCCAAAGGTTCCTGCGTGAATTGAAGACGCAACACTACATCCTGCAGGCATCCGGTAAGATTAGCGAGGCAGATTTGACAACCCTGATCGAACGCTGCATAGAACTATCTCAGATGATCGGCAGCCTCGCCTCCGCCATTCGCAAACAACATCTTGCATAATAACTAACGCTTACTCGCTTACTCATTCAAATCAACAACAGTCCGCATTGGAGGAGTCAGCAATGTCAGTCGAATACTGGCGGTGGAAGGAATACAACTGGCGCAACGAAGCGGTCGATCCGCGCGGCGGAGGCATCCTCTCCGGAGGCGTCGATGTCGGATCGGTCTCATCGCAGGCGGTGGTGCTCTACGAAGGCAATCTCTACGCCTACAGCAATATGCGCACCGGCTCCGACTCGCCTGACAGCGCCCGCAAGGCGTTCGAGTGGGCGCTCGAAGGCACGGGACTGCAGGTTGGCGATATCCCCTTCATTGTCGGCACCGGTTACGGGCGGGTCAATGTGCCGTTTGCTCATAAAGCCATCACCGAGATTGCCTGTCATGCCCGCGGTGCCAATTATATGTATGGCCCGGCTGTCCGGACGCTGCTCGATATGGGCGGGCAGGACTGCAAGGCGATCCGCTGCGACGAACGGGGCAAGGTGACGAACTTCCTGATGAACGACAAGTGCGCTGCCGGGACCGGACGCGGGATGGAAGTCTTTGCCGATTTACTCGCAATCCCCATTGAGCAGGTCGGCGAAATGTCGTTCCAGGTCGAGAGCGAGCCGACGCCGGTCTCTTCGACCTGTGTCGTCTTCGCCAAGACCGAAGCCGCCGGGCTGCTCCGGTCCGGCTGGCCGAAGAACCTTGTCCTCGCGGCCTACTGCTCGGCGATGGCGCATCGCGTCGTTTCGCTGATCGAGCGGCTCGGTATGGAAGGCGGGTTCGCGATCACCGGCGGCATTGCCAAGAACAGCGGCGTCGTCCGGCGCCTCGAAAAGGAACTCGGCGTTACCTCGATGACCAGTTCCTACGACACTCAGATCGCGGGTGCGCTCGGCGCGGCACTATTTGCGAAGGCGCTGCTTGAGAAGGGCTTGGGGCTCAAGGCTTAGGGCTCAAGATCACTCAAGGGGTGAGATGATGTCAAGGGACTACCGGAAACTTCGGGTATTTCGATCGGCGCAAAGTCTTGCCCTTATGGTCTATGAATCGACCAGACTATTTCCAAATGAAGAGTTGTTCGGAGCAACGAACCAATTGCGCCGGGCAGCGCTATCAGTTCCAACTAACTCCGTTGAGGGCTCTCATCGCACCAGTCGCGGAGATTGCTTGAGATTCCTCGACGTTGCGATGGGGTCGCTTGCAGAAACTGGATACCTGATCGACTTCGCTGCCAGTCTCGGCCATTTGCCGCAAGACAAACGGGACAATCTGCTTGCCCAATAGACTGAATGCGCCCAACTCCTCGGCGCGCTTATCAATTCACACCGCAGGGCGAATGATTCCAAAATTCTTAAGCCCTGAACCTTAAGCCTTAAGCCCTAAGCCATGAGCCTAATATGATCGCCAACTACGGCTACACCGATGGATCGGGCAGTTACTACATCACTATCGACACCGACCGATGTGCCACCTGCGCCGAACACTCCTGCACCCAAGCCTGTCCGGTTGGGATGTTCGTCGTCGAGCCGGACGACTATGACGATGACGTCGCCTCGATAGGCACCACCTTCCGGCACAACATCAAGTATGCCTGCGCACCCTGCAAGCCGGTAGCAAATCGGCCGCCGCTGCCTTGCGCAGCGGCTTGCAAAGCCGGCGCAATAAGCCACTCGTGGTAGTGGCAAGTATTAAGTATCAAGTGCCAAGTATCAAGTATCAAGTGCCAAGTATCAAGTATCAAGTGTCAAGTGGGCCGGATAACCATTGTTGTTGATGGGCGGGAGGTCGAGGTTCAGACGGGCGGCCGCCTGAGACTCGAACTGATCGCGTCCGGCATCTACTTGCCCGGACTGTGCGATCATCCCGACCTTGATCCATTTCGGCCCTTCCAATGGTCTGAATCGGTCTGGCGGGGAAATGCAGAATACGGAATGAGGAATGAGGAAGGCGGACTTGATGATGGAACACTGCATTCCAGCCACCTCAATCCGCACTGCGACCTCTGTCTGGTCTCCATTGAGGGCGTCGGGCTGGTGCGGTCGTGCGATGCGATCGTCCGCGAGGGAATACGCGTCCGGACTAATGGCGACGATATCACCCGGGCGCGTCGAGACGCTTTGAAGGCGATCCTCGCCCGTCATCCCCACGCCTGCCTTACCTGCGCCCAACGGCACGGCTGCGACCGACTCAGTTGCAGCATGAACGTTCCGGTCCTCGAACGCTGCTGTGAATTGCTGGGCCGCTGCGAGATCGGCCGGGTCTCGGAGTGGGTAGGCATCCCTCCTGATACGCCTCCCTATCGCAATGAAGGTCGTCCTGCCGTAATCGATGAACCGCTCTACCTGCGCGACTACGAACTTTGCATTAGTTGCACCCGCTGCGTCCGCATATGCCGCGACGTCCGCGGCGTCGATGCGCTCGGCGCGTCGATCGTCAAATCGGGTGTTGTCGTCGGGACGAACGAACCGACACTTGCCGACTCGGACTGCCGCTTCTGCGGCGCCTGTGTCGAAGTTTGCCCCACCGGCGCCTTGCGCGACAAGCCCGGGATAGCGCCTCTGATAGAAGGGCAGGCGCCTTGCGTGGAATCGTGCCCGCTCGGTATCGACATCCCCGGCTACCTCGCTGAAATCGCGGCTGGTCGTCCTTTGAATGCGTTAGAGATCATTCGCGACCGCGCTGCGCTGCCGGGCGTGCTCGGCTACGCCTGCTTTCATCCCTGTGAAGCGAACTGCCGCCGGACGGCGCTCGGCGAGCCAGCCTCGATCTGCCTCCTGAAGCGGTTCGCCAGCGACGTTGCAAGCGAATGTGAAGTCCACGCGCCTAAAGTGCCTCCGTCCGGTCGCCGGGTGGCCATCGTCGGCTCCGGGCCGGCCGGTCTGGCCGCTGCCTATGACCTCTTGCGGATGGGCCATGCGGTCACGGTCTTCGACCGCAATGCCCGCCCCGGAGGGATGCTCCGTGAAGCGATTCCCAACTTCCGTCTGCCCGATGCGGTCATCGACCGCGATCTGAAATATCTCAAAGACCTGGGAATGGGTTACCACCCCGGCGGGGAGTTGGGACGCGATTTCACTCCTGAAGACCTGCACGATTTGAATTTCGACGCTCTGTTAGTGGCAATAGGGCTGAGTCAGACTGCCCGGCTCGGTGTGCCCGGCGAAGAGCATCCTGCAGTAATTAGAGGGCTTGACTTTCTAAGGTCCATTTCAAGCGGGAATCCCCCCGAACTGGAGGGTGATGTCATTGTGGTGGGCGGAGGCGCGGTGGCGGTCGACTGTGCGATGAGCGCGCTCCGGGTTGGCGCGTCGAATGTCCGCATGGTCTGCCTTGAAAGCCGTGAAGAGATTCCGGCGCATCCCGACGAACTCCGTCTGGCGCAGGACGAGGGGATCGCCATCGATTACGGCTGGGGCGTCGAGTCATTCAACGTCCGGGACGACGAATTGACCGGTATCCGACTGAAGAAGTGCACCCGCGTCTTCGACCCCGCCGGTCGGTTCAGCCCGCTCTATGATACTACGACCACGAAAGACCTCCCCGTCCGGAGTGTGATCGTCGCCATCGGGCAACGGCTTGGGATAGACCGCCGGTTTCTGACCGGTAAGGGATTGTTCACTTGCGGGGATATGGTTACCGGACCGACGACCATCGTCGAAGCGATGGCGGATGGACGTCGCGCCGCACGAGAGGTTGACCGGTTTCTGGGCGGCAAGGGCGAAGTGTCGAAGAGTATTGCCAGGTCAGCCGGGGGCAGCCTTGGTCGCATCGGCGGCTTTGCAAGCCTTGACCGCTCACACCCTCTGGAACAGCCTGTTTCGGAGCGCACCACCAACTTCGACCCGATCCAGGTCGGCTTCGACGATAGTGCAGCCCGCCTGGAAGCAAGCCGCTGCCTGCAGTGCCATTTGCGCGCCAGGATCAGTCCCTCACCTTTGCCTCCGGATGAATGGCGCCGGTTCAAACCCGAAATGGTTGACGACGTGCCGGCACTCGAGGGCGTCCTGATTCTTGCCGATGCCGACCGCAAGACGATTCGTATTAGCGGCGCCTCGGACCTGAGAACCCTCTTCCGTGAAGCCCACCACGAAAATCCCGATGCCGTATGGTGCCGGTGGGAGATAGATCCGCTCTATACCAAACGGGAGTCGGAACTCCTCGCGGCGCATCTGGCTGCGCACGGCGCGATGCCGGTGTCGGGGGAATTGGATGATCTCTTCTGAGACTCCAAGTATCAAGTATCAAGTGTCAAGTATCAAGAGCAGAGAGCAATGAAACGTAAAGCGCCGCTTCCGCCCGGCCTCATTATTCGCAATCTGCGTCGGGAAGACAAGGTTCGCCTGATAGAACTCGACGCCCAATTGACCGGCCTCCGGCGCGACCTCTATTACGACCGTAAGTTTCGCCGCTTCTTCGGGGAAGACGCGCCTATCCTGCTCGGCCTTGTGGCTGAAGCCGCAGGCCGGCTTGTCGGGTATATTCTGGGCGAAGTCAATACCGGCGAATATGGCATAATGCAGCCGGTCGCGTCGGTCGATACGATCGGCGTCGATCCGCAATATAAGCGGACCGGCGTCGGGCGGACGCTGCTCGAAGAATACTGCGCCGTCGCGGCCAAAGCCGGCGTCGAGACGATGACGACGCTCGTCTCTGAAGACTGGCCCGAAGTGATCTCCTTCTTTAAGGAGCGCGGCTTCCATCCGGCGAAACTGGTTGCGTTCGAGCGGGAACTCCCGCGTGAGGGGCTCTTTGGCCGCGGATAACCTGCAACCGCCCCGGGCAGCGCTGCTCGACGGCTGGGAGCCGAGGTTCATCGGCAGCGAACCGCGACTCAGCGAGGTCGCCGGAATGTATCGCGAAATCGGCTTCGAGGTGATGATCGTCCCTTTCGACCCGGTAGAGTGCGAAGGCTGCTGCAAGGAGTGCTTCAGCGAAGGCGAGTCGGGGGCGATGGTAGTCTATACGAAGAAGTGAGCGAGTAAGTGAGTAAGCGAGTAAGCGAGACATTTTCGCCTATGCTCCCACAAACTCGGCTGCCCGCACACTCGTTCACTCGTCTACTCGCTCACTCGCACACTTTCCATATTATTAAGAGTAAGGACTTATGAAGGCAGCAATTTTTTATGGGCCGCATCAACCTCTGCGCATCGAAGACGTCCCGATGCCGGTCGCCGGCCCGGGTGAGTTGTTGGTCAAAGTTGCCGCTTGCGGGCTTTGCCACACCGACCTACACTACCTCGACCACGGCGTCCCGACGTTCAAGACGCCGCCTCTGATCCTGGGTCACGAAGCATCCGGGACCGTCGCCGCATTGGGCACTGGCGTCAAGGGTTGGAACGAAGGCGACCGGCTCCTCCTGCCCGCCGTGTTAACCTGCGGCGTATGCCGGAACTGCCGGGAGGGGCGCGAAAACATCTGCGACGATATGCGGATGTTCGGCAACCACCTCGACGGCGCCTTTGCTGAGTACGTGGTTGCGCCAGCTAAGGACGCGCTCCATCTGCCCGACGCGGTGCCGCTGATCGAGGGGTCGATTATCGCCGACGCAGTTTCGACGCCATTCCACGCGGTGGTGAATCGTGGCGCCGTGAAACCAGGCGACCGGGTAGCGGTCTTCGGCTGTGGCGGGGTAGGAATCAACTGCGTGCAAATCGCTGCCGCGCAAGGAGCGGTCGTGGTAGCGGTCGATATCGCGCCGGAGAAACTGGAACTGGCGCGGCAGTTCGGCGCGGCGCACACCATTGATGCTTCGACAGTCGAGGGCGGGCGCTTCGACAAAGCCATGCGGAAACTTCTCGGCGACGGCGTCGATGTGGCGTTCGAGGCCATCGGCAAGCCGGAGACGATCCAGGCGGCGTTCTCGACCCTGCGCAAGGGCGGACGCTGCATCCTGATCGGTTACACCAATCAAACGGTCGAACTGCCTGCAGCGAAGATCATGTTCTTCGAGCAGGGCATCACCGGATCGCTCGGCTGCCGGCCGGTCGATTATCCCCGCATCATCGACATGGCAGCAACGGGGCGAATCAAGGTGAAGGAACTGGTAACCGGTCGCTATCCGCTAGAACAGATCAATGAGGCGTTCGAAGAACTGCGCCGCGGCGCGCCGCAGGTGATCCGGCTGGTGGCGGTTCCTTAGCGAGCGGAATAGAACCGTGTCCGACCAGCGACTCTCCGCCATTATGTTCACCGACATCGTCGACTACACAAGCAAGATTCGCATCGATGAAGCAAAAATGCTGCGCCTGCTGGAGGTGCACAACCGGATGCTGCGCGAGATTTTCGACCGGCACGAAGGCGAGGTCGTCAAGGGCACCGGGGACGGCTTTCTGGCGCGCTTCAACAGCGCGACCAGCGCGGTTCTGGCGGCATTGGAGATCCAGAAGGACCTGACTGAATACAATCGGGGGAAGCCGGACCACGACCAGATTGAGGTGCGCATCGGCGTTCATCTGGGGGACATCGTCATTCGGGAGGGCGATGTTTTCGGCGACGGCGTCAACGTGGCGGCGCGGGTGCGGCCCCTCGCGGTGCCGGGCGGCATCTGCATCACTCGCGCCATCTACGATGTGGTGCACAAGAATATGGGGCAGGAAGTTTATCCGTTTGGTAAGAAACGTCTAAAAGGACTTGATATTACTGGGGGCAGTTTATAGTTGCCCTTTCCGAGAGTGGGTGTTCGCGTAGGGTCGGATTCCAATCCGACCATCTCTTGGGCGATTTGGAAATCGCCGCCGTTAATATTACCTGGTGCAATATATTGTGTCAAGAAGGGCGCTTGTCATGCTGAACGCAGTGAAGCATCACGACCTAAGATGGACATTCCAGACGAGATCCTTCACTTCGTTCAGGATGACACTAATCGATGCACCCCTTAATGTTAATGGGTGCAGATAATTGTGGTATTCTCCAGTAGGGCAGGCATTCCTGCCTGCCCTTTGGACGGACAAGAATGTCCGTCCTACTGATGCTACTATTTGATGCCCCGATTAATAATAGGATTTTCCTCTCACCCAATCCTTATTAATAACTGCAGAAAAGCGTTGCCTTGGCAGGGGGCGGACATTCTTATCCGCCCCCTGCCAAGACGAGCTTCCAATTCAGGGCGGACAGGAATGTCTGCCCTCCAAGAACAACAATATGCACTCATTAATAAAGAGCGGATTCGGACCACACAGTGCTTTCCATTAGCCTTGTATTGAGCCAAGTGAGTAGTTTCGCTCGAACAGCCTTAATATCCCTTGCATAAAGTCCTCACCGGCAATTCCGCCGTCAGTCATGCCGTTCGGCTGGCGCGAGCCGAGGTGATCGCCGCCTATCCGATAACGCCGCAAACGTCCATCGTCGAAGAACTCGCCGAGATGTGTGCCGACGGCCGGTGCAGCGCGCGATTCATCCACAGCGAATCGGAGCACTCCTCGATGTCGGCTTGCATCGGAGCGTCGGCGGCCGGTGCGCGGGCCTTTACAGCGACCTCGAGCCAGGGGCTTGCCTATATGCACGAGATGCTCCACTGGGCAGCCGGCGGCCGGCATCCGGTAGTGATGGCAGAAGTGAACCGCAGTCTTGCGCCGCCCTGGACGATCTATACCGACCAGCAGGACAGTCTCTCGCAGCGCGACACCGGCTGGCTGCAGTTCTATTGCCGGGACAATCAGGAGGTGCTCGACAGCACTCTGCTCGCGTTCAAGGTCGCCGAGCGCGTCTCATTGCCGGCGATGGTGGTACTCGATGCGTTCGTCCTGTCGCACACCGTCGAACCGGTCGATATTCCCGATCAATCTCTGGTCGATCGGTTCCTGCCCCGGCGGGAGGCGGCTTACCGGATCGATCCCGACCACCCGGCAGCCTTCGGTGGGATGAAGGGTGTTCAAGCCTGGATGGAGACGCGGGTAGAACTCGAACAGGTGATGGAAGCGACTCCAGATCTCATCGCCGAGGAAGCGGCGCTCTGGAAGTCCCTCACCGGACGATGCCTGAATGCCCTTCAAGCCTACCGGATGGAGGACGCCGAGGTGGCACTGCTGGCCGCTGGAACAGCCGCCATCACTATGACCCTCGCCGTCGATCACCTGCGGGAGGCAGGCATAAGGGCTGGAGCCCTCGGACTATGGCTCTTTAGACCCTTTCCCGTCGCCGATCTACGTCGGCGGTGCGAACGTCTCGAGCATCTCGTCGTCTTCGACCGGTCGTGCTCGTATGGGCATGGCGGCATCTTCGCAGCCGAATGCCGGTCAGCGCTTTATGACCTCCCGCAACGGCCCCGGGTGATCGGTCTGGCCGGTGGACTGGGCGGCCGGGAGATAGATCCGAAGACGCTTGCAGAGGAAACGGCGCGCAGGGTAGAAAGCAGAGGGCAGAAGTCAGGAAATGCGCTATTGGAGTGGTTCGGAGTGAGGGGAAGGGGGGGGCAGTGAAGGTGATGCCACAGTCGGCGGCGGGTTTTGCCAATACGGATGTCCTCTGCAGCGGGCATTTGGCCTGCCCCGGCTGTGGTGGAATACTCGCACTCCGGATGGCAGTCCGGGTGCTTGCGCCGGACTGCGTCTTTGTGATTCCCGCCTGCTGTATGGCAGTAGTTGACGGGCCCTGGCCGATTTCGGCGCTCGGCGCGGCGCTCTACCATACCGCCTTTGCGGCAACGGCCTCGACCGCAGCCGGGCTTTTGAACGGCCTGCGCTCCCAGGGACGGAGTGAGACCGTCGTTGTCGGCTGGGCCGGTGATGGGGGGACGTTTGACATCGGCCTGGCGGCAGTCTCAGCTTCGGCGTCGCGCAACGACGATATGCTCTATGTCTGCTATGACAACGAAGCCTATATGAACACCGGCATCCAACAATCGTCGGCGACGCCCTACGGCGCCTGGACGACAACGACGCCCGCCGGTTCGCCCAAGAACCGGCCCAAGAAGGACGCCCTGACTCTGATGTTGGCGCACGACATACCCTACATTGCCTCCGCGAATCCGGCCTATCCCGAAGACTTCGAGCGGAAGTTCCGGACTGCCAAAGGAATGCACGGCTTTCGGTTTATCCATGTCTTTTCCGCCTGTCCGCCGGGGCATAAGTCGGTCGAAGCCGATTCGATCGTCATCAGCCGCCTTGCGACCGAAACCGGCATCTTCCCTCTATACGAGGTAGCAAACGGGCAGGGACGATTGACCCTCGACCCTCCGCGCCGGCCGGTTGGAGACTACCTCGCTCTCCAGCGCCGGTTCGCCCATTTCAAAGAGGAAGACATCGTCCGCGCACAGGAGGACGTCGAACGGGGACATCAGCGGCTGCTGAAACTGCTCGCGCTGCAGGAGTGACGACAATCGCCCGCCGAACTGAAAGCGTCGCGAGATGACGCAACATCCAGCCTCTATCATGGCCGGTGGGAACTCGTTACGTATGGGCTTCCCGAAGGCAATGCTCACCAAAGAGCGCGAGCCGGTGCTCCGGCTGATGGCGGAGGCTCTGAAACGGTGCGGCTGGACGTTGTCGTCGGTTGTGGTCGCCACCGAAGACCTTGCCGAATGGGTGCACTGGACGCTCGACCGGCCTCTGGTCATCGTCAACGACCGGCCCGAGCGCGGCCCGATCAGTTCCTTACGGCTGGCTCTGAACTCCCTGCCGGCGGGAGCGCCCGGTTTGCTTATCTGGCCGGTCGATCACCCCGTCATCAAGGACGGGACATTGCTGAGCATTCAGCGCGCCGCCAATGCCGTCAACGCCGTCGTGCCGCTCTTCGCAGGTCGTCGCGGTCATCCGGTCTGGTGGGGACGGCAGACCTTTCGGCATCTGAAGAGCCGGATTGCCAATGGCGGCGCCCGCAAGGTGCTCTATCTGCCGGCAGTCAACGTCTGCGAGGTCGAGGTTGACGATCCGGGAGTTCTGGTCAACATCGACACTTCGGAGGATGCGGAAAGGTATGGTCTTCAAGGGGCGAGCGAGTGAGCGAGTATTTGGTAGAAGTAGCGAGACGAATTGAGGCTGGGGAGCGGTTTGCGTTGGTAACCATCGTCAAAGCGACCGGCTCAACGCCGCGCAAGGAAGGCAGCCGGATGCTCGTCGATCCCGCCGGGGACGTCGTCGGGTCGGTCGGTGGAGCTGCGGTTGAACGGCTCGCCATCCTGAAGGCTCTCGAAGCCATGGCATCGGGGCAGATATCCCGGCTCGAACTAAGCCTGAATGACCTCGAAGCGGTTGAGACCGGCATGATCTGCGGTGGGCGGGTCGAATTGCTGATCGAGCCGTTCGGCACCGGTCCGGCTCTGCACCTCTTCGGAGCCGGACACGTCGCTCAGCCGACGGCGCGGCTCGCCGTTGACCTCGGCTTATCGGTAACGATCTATGACGAGCGTCCCGAGTGGGCTTCCGCCGGGAGATTTCCCCGCTGCCGAATCGTAACCGGCCGGTATGAAGACCTGGCCGATGCGCTAATGTCAGCACCCGATGACTTGATCGCCATAATGACCCATTGCCACGCCGACGACTACCGGGTCCTGACGCGAGTGGCGCGAAAGCCCTGCCGATACCTCGGAGTCATAGGCAGCCCCCGGAAATCTCTGGAAATTAAGAAACGGCTTTCCGATGACGGCTTCTCAAAGGATGAAATTGCCCGCATCGAATGCCCCATTGGGCTCGACATAGGATCGCACACACCGGTCGAGATTGCCATTGCCGTCGCCGGGCGGCTGGTGCAAGTGAGGGCTTCAGGCTCTCAGCCGGTGGCTCTGGAATGATTGAAATCTGCATATCAGTGTTAACGGCCTATTCGTTGTATACTTCTGTAATCAAAGGGTCGATACCGTTCATTGGGATCAACCCTATGAATAAAAACTGTCACCCATCTCCCCGCACGTTTGTTACCCATCAGTCCGGTCTATACACCCCCCTCGAAGCAAGGGGGAGAATACAATAATAATCTGCACCCGGAAGTATATGACTAATGCTGCCCAAGTTTGACATCCATAGACCGGCGACGCTCCCGGAGGCGCTCCGGTATCTCGCCGACCATCAGGATCGTCGCGTCAAGGTGCTTGCCGGAGGCACTGACCTGCTCGTCGATATGCGCCTGCCGGTCATTCCGAACGGCACCCGGCCGCCGCTTGGCCGTCCGCCGGAGGGCATCTGGGAAGCGCGTAGTTCCTCTGCCGGGCGCCCTGAGGTCCTTTGCGCGCTCTGGAGGTTGAATGAACTGCGCGGCATTCGCATAGGGACGGGAGTTATTCGTATCGGAGCGCTTACGACGATCGCCGAACTCGAGCGTTCGCCAGTCGTCCGGGAGCATCTCCCGGCGCTTGGCGATGGCGCACGGCAACTCGGCTCGGCACCGGTGCGCAACCGGGGAACTTACGGCGGCAACCTTTGCAACGGTCGGCCAGCCGCCGATACTGCCATCCCAACTATCGCGCATCGGGGCCAGGTTCAGGCTGTCTCGCTACGAGGTGAAAGGAATATCCCGGCGGAAGATTTCATCATCGCGCCAGGAAGGACCGCCCTCGAACCAGACGAGATCGTCTCCAACGTCATCTTCGATCTGCCGTCCGACTGCCGGATGCAGAGCCGTGGCGCATATCTCAAACTAGCCCAGCGCAAGAGCCTCGAGATTGCGGTCGTCGGAGTTGCAGGAGCGGTTTGGGTGGACCGAGTCGGGCAGGTGTCAGATGCTGTCATCGCCCTCGGAGCGGTCGGTCCCCGGCCATTGGTAGCAAGGCAAGCATCGGAAGCGCTTATCGGGTCGGAGATGGATGAGTCGCAGATGCTGAAAGCCGCAGTGTTGGCGTCGGAAGCCGCGACTCCGATTACCGATTACCGGGGCGGAAAGGACTACCGGAGCAAAATGGTCGCCGTGCTGACGCGACGGGTTTTGGAGCAGATCTATGGCGCTTGAGTCTCTTCCAGAGTCGCAGGGCGCCCTAAGAGCGCCAGGCAAAGTCCTGATGAGCCTCCGTGTCAACGGCATTGCCTATGACGTCGCCGTCGAACCGCGCCATATGCTGGTCGAACTCCTGCGCGACGACCTCGGCTTGACCGGCACCAAGGTCGGCTGCAACATGGGCGATTGCGGTGCCTGCACGGTGTTGCTCGACGGCCTGCCGGTCTTCTCGTGCCTGGTGCCGGCGCTTGAGGTTGACGGACGCGATGTGACCACCATCGAAGGTCTGGCCGAAAACGGGCACTTGCACCCGCTGCAAGAGGCTTTCGTCGAGGTCGGCGCCATCCAGTGCGGCTTCTGCACCCCCGGCATGGTGCTCTCGTCGCTGGCGCTCCTGCGGGAGACGCCCGATCCAACGGACGAAGACATACGAAGAGCCTTGTCCGGCAATCTCTGCCGATGCACGGGGTATCAAAAGATATTCGAGGCGATACGGGAAGCGAGTAAGCGAGCGAGCGTTTAGCCCGATGAGCAAGTATCAGATTCTCAACAGCCGCGCGCCGCGGATCGATGCCCTTGACAAGGTAACCGGACGGGCGCTCTACACGGACGACATCGCCCGCCCGGGTGCGCTCCACTGCGCCATCCTGCATAGCCCCATTGCGCATGGCCGCATCCTTCGGATCGACACCTCGCGAGCCGAGCGGCTGCCCGGCGTCAAGGCGGTCATCACCGGCAAGGATATCGGCAGCATAGTCTATGGCGTTTCTCCAGCCCGTTACGACGAGTCGATACTGGCTCGCGAACAGGTGCGCTATGTGGGTGACGAGGTGGCCGCCGTTGCCGCGATAGACCTCGACCGGGCTCGCGAAGCCGTCTCATTGATTGAAGTCGATTATGAGGAACTACCCCCGGTTCTGGATGGCCAGATCGCAATGGACGACGGTCAGCCGCAATTGCACGACAAGTACCCGCGCAACATCTGCGCCGAGGTGCACTGGAACTTCGGAGATTGCGATGCCGCCGAACGTGAGGCAGATTTCATTCGCACCGATCGGATCATTTCGAAAATGCAGGATGCCGCATTCCTCGAGCCGCAAGCGGTTCTGGCTGAAGTCGATGCCTCGGGGCGGCTCACGATGTGGTCATCGACGCAGGCTCCTCACTATGTCCAGCGGACGCTCGCAATGGCTTTGGGACTGCGTCCGGAGAAAGTCCGGGTGATCAAACCGGCGGTTGGCGGCGGTTTCGGGCCAAAAGCCTCCTGCTCTACAGCCGAACTGGTCGTCTGTGCACTCGCGCTAAGAACCGGCAAGCCGGTGCGGATGACCTTCGACCGCGAGCAGGTTTTTCTCCACTCCCGCGCCCGGCATCAGTTCTTCCACACGATGACGACCGGCGTCAAGCGCGACGGGACGCTCCTCTTCCTGCGCCATAAGTGCATTCTCGACGGTGGAGCCTTCGCCAGTTTCGGCATCGCGACGGTCTATTATGCCGGGTCGTTGTTAGGCGGCCCCTACCGGCTGAAGAATATGACCTACGACGGTTATCGGGTGGTAACGAACAAGCCCGCCTGCGGCGCTCAGCGCGGCCATGGCGCGGTCATCGCGCGGGCGCTCTTTGAGACGCAACTTGACCGGATCGCGGGAGAACTGCATATCGATCCCCTCGAACTGCGACTTCGCAATGTCATGGGGCGAGGCGAAACGACCTGCAACGAACTCTACATGTCGAGCCTGGGGATGCGGGAGTGTCTTGAGGCAGTAAGGGATGTTGCCGGATGGGACTCGCAGCAAAACTTGGAGGGTGGGATTCTTCCCGCCCGCGATGACAGCCGAGTTCGTCGCGGGCGCGGCGTCGCGTGCGGCTTCTTCGTATCGGGAGCCGGCTACCCGATTTACCGGTCGGAGACCTTCCACGCGACGGTCGTTACCCGCGTCAGCGAGACTGGCGGTCAGGTAATCGTCGAGTCTGGCGCCGCCGACATCGGGCAGGGTTCGGATACGATGCTGGCGATGATCACCGCCGAAGTGCTCGCCGTGCCCCTCGCCGATGTCAAAGTGGTCAGCGGCGACAGCGACCTCTCGGTCGATTTGGGGGCATACTCAAGCCGGACGACGCTGATGGCCGGAGCCGCCGCCCGGGAAGCCGCCGAAGCATGCCGGGACCAGATACTAACCGAAGTTGCCCGCCGCTGCGGCGTCGAGGCGGCTCATCTGCGCATCGAGCAAGGCTATGTCAAGTCGTCGAACGGGTCGCTCGACTTTGCAGCCATCCGCAAGGAGTTCGCCGCCGAGCATTTCAACTTCGGGGACATCCCCGATACGCCCGACCTCACCTTCCGCGAAGCTGCACGGATCGCCTACCTTGGGCGGGGGACGATCGTCGGAACGGGCAAATACAAACCGCCGAAATTGGGAGGTTCGTTCAAAGGCGCTACGGTCGGGACTTCACCAGCCTTCGGTTGCTCGGCGCAGATCGCCGAGGTCGCGGTCGATATGGAGACCGGCGAAGTGACTGTTGAGCGGGTGGTTGGAGCTCACGACTGCGGCTTTGCGATCAACCGTACGCAAGTCGAAGGGCAGATGCAGGGGTCGGTTTCGATGGGGATGGGCGAGGCTCTTTTCGAGCAGATACACTACGACCGACGGGGCAACATCCTGAATGCCAACCTCGCCGAATACAAGATTCCGACGGCGATGGACATTCCCAGGATCGAAGCCGTCGTCATCGAGACCGACGAACCGAACGGCCCGTTCGGCGCCAAGGAGGTCGGCGAAGGCGCCATTATGCCGACGATCCCGGCTATTCTCAATGCTATCTACGACGCCGCCGGCGTCCGGATCGAAGAACTGCCCGCGACGCCGGAACGGATAGTCACCGGGTTGAAGGCAGAGGACTTAGGCGGTTGTAAGTAGAGTTCCTTAAGATAATGGTGGATCTATTCGCTCCATTATCTTCCCCCCACCGCTCGCCTCTTATACTACTGGCAGATTGTAGTTGCCATTCCTGGAGGGCGGACATTCCTATCCGCCCTGATTCAGTATTCCTTTCCAGAAGGGCGGACAGGAATGTCCGCCCTCCAAGGCAACTGTTTGTTAAACAGAATAATAGTTCACTCCTCCCCGGTCTGAAACCCGATGTTGCGCGATTCGTGCTTGTCGGACCCCATCTTGATCTCACCGTAACGTTCTTCATATCGGCGGATGTTCTCGTCGAGGGCCTTGAGCAGCGATTTGGTGTGAATCGGCGTCAGCACGATCCGCGCCTGCACGACCGCTTTCGGCATTCCGGGCAGCATTCGGGTGAAGTCGATGACGAACTCGGCTGATGAATGACTGATGAGCGCCAGGTTGGCATAGATGCCCTGACCGGTCTTCTCGTCGATCTGGACTTGAATCTGCTGGGAAGGTTGACTTTGGTTCATGGGATGGACTTTAGTTATAGACAAAGAATTAATGCCAATGCCGAATAGGAATGCACAATGGAGATTCGGCTAAAATAACGTGACTTGAACACGCCGGACGAGGGCGTCCGGTATGCACAAGTTGAGGTTTTCAACAGATCATCAGAGCAATATCATCATCATCATTAGCATCATCATCGGCATCACTTAACGATATTCTCTTTACGGTTCAAGTCGTCGAGAAAGAGCAGGTTGAGGCAGGGCGTTCCGGCTTCGAGAAAGTAGTCCATCACGCCGGGGGGATCACCCTTGACCGGTAGCGGCTCGTAGAACCAGCCGCCATGGGTGAAGCGGAGTTTGGCTCCGGCGCCGAGCGAGGCTTGGCTTCCGCCGACGTTGATATAGCAGAAATAGTCCTTGGGATCGCCGTAGAGAGCCATTCGCTTGCGGATGGCATCGCGCAAGTGCGCCGGACGGATCAGGTCGAGGCCGCTCCGTTCGACGCAGCCGAGCGCCTGGCGTTGCGCATACTCATCCCACTCCGCGCCGCGGTCGCCGGTTCCGCCAAAGGTCACGGCCGTGGAGCCAATCTTCAAAACCCCCTCCTCGAACAGATAACGTTCCAGTTCCGGCCAGGTGAAGCCCGGCTCATTAGCGCCGAAACTGGAGGCCCCCACCGAGCAGATCCCCACCATCTTTACCTTAAGTTCCTGCAGTGCTGCCAATAGAGCCAGATTGAGCGCTGGGAATGAGCCGGTGAGCGAGACGGCGACTTTGCTCCCGGGCCCGATGTTGCGCGCCTTTAGTTCCTTCACCAGCCACGCAGCCCAGCCCGGTTTGGTCGCCAGTTCCTTCGCTTCTTCGTAGCCGACGGTGGTGGTAATGGACGTCCAGGGCAGCCCTATCAGACCGGTCTTGAACGTGTCGCGCATCGTGTCGGCGGTCTCCATCAACAGCCGGTAGTGCCAGACGCGCTCGTATCCACGCTTGACAGTAGCCTCAGCGCGCCCGGCTACTATTTCGACCGCAGCAGCGCTGTCCGACTTCGATGCCAATGTCAATGAAAATGCCAATGCCAATGTCAAAATCACAGGATGGCGATCCAACTGGTTAGCTCAAAGGCTTGGAAACGATCTGTCTAACTTCACCATCAGCATCAGCATTAGCATCGGCATTCCTCACCTCAGTAGCCAAAACTGATCGTGAACGTCAGAGCCACCGCGCTTCCCGCTGGAACCGGCACCGGAAAGAGGACCCGGTCGGAGGCCTCCCGAATTGGCTCGACGGAATGGCCGCCCGCCTCGGCAGACTCCACAGTCGCATAGCCATAAATACGCTGTTCGACATGCACTACGGCTTCGCGGGCTCCGCCGTTGCGCAGGTCGACGCGCCAGGTCTCAGAGTGGCGGTCGCGCGTAGGGCGGGATTGCGTAAGTCGCGTCCGCCGGGCGGTAAGATCGAAAGCGCCTCCGAGGTCGAGTTCGATCGTTCCCCCGGCCGGTGTGCCAGGGAGAAAATCCTGCCCGGCGAAGATGAGCGCTCCCGAATTGTCCCGGCGATAGAATCCGACATCACCCTCGGGCAAGGGGCGCGCAGACTTGCCTGTGCCGGCGCCGCTCTGAAACGAGACCTTCACCCGCACTTCCCGGCTGTCGAGCAGATGCGGGAAGAGGTAGCGACGCTCATACTTGAATACAACAGGTTCGAATGCTGGCACCTGAAGCGTCTGCCCGGCCGATAGGCTGACCGGGCGGGGCAGAGTGTAGCGGTAGTATTCGTCGAATCGCTCCCCCGAAACTTGAGCTGCTGCCTCCGGTCGGCCAAATTTCTCCCGCCCTTCCGACGCTTCGTCGCCGCTTCCGCCTTCCGGGTCGTCGGACCGGTGCACTTTCCCGGCGACCAGCGTCACCGTCGCATCCTCCAAATCAAGTTCGAGGTCGTTGGCGATGGTGAAATTCGCACTCAGCGACAGCGTCTCGTCGCTTAGGTCTGCCCGGTAGTCGCACATCCAGGTGATGCCGGTGGTCAGGTAACTGATCTCGACAAGACGACCTTTGACGCCTTGAGCCGCATTGACTTCCCAGCGCAGCGTAGGTCGGGTGTAGAGGCCGTCGGGCAAGCGCGGGTAGAACATCTCCTTCAATTTACCTCGCTCAACGACCTGAACAATGACATCGCCGGTGTCGGGCTGCAGAAAAAGGTGCGTCGCGTCGAAGCGAAGCAACCGGCCGGCATAGGTAGCATCGTCGGCGCTGAACGAGAACCACTGCCCGCGGTAGCGATCCATCAGTTTCTCCTGGCTAACCAGGTCGTAGTGGTAAGCGAGCGAGAGCGTGCGAATGTTTTCGCCGCCCCGTCCCGACGGCACCACGTTGGCGGTATGGCCGAAGATGCCGGGAGCGATGCCGGTGAAGTCGATCGTCTGACTGCCCCGCACCAGATCGACCTGCCTGGTGTCGCGAACCTGTGCCAAATCGCGATTATAGATGTCGATCGCAACGGTCGATTCGGGTGCACCTTTTAGGGAAGCCGGATCGACTGCAGCAATAAGAATGGCAAGGATTGCGGTCAGACGCATCGTGTCATCCTTTATCATAATGCCTCGTCCGGGCCGGCCGGATCGTAGTATTGTTCATCCAATTCGTTAGATTCATTTGCAAGGTGGTATTTGCTGCCGCGTCGGTCGCCGATCCGGACGAGGATGCCGGATTCGATAAGGCTTTGCAGCCGTCGCCGGGCGGTCGCTTCACTGCACTTAAACCGGCGTGCCCAGAGGCTGCTTGTCAGGCCGGCGGGATGTTCAAACAGGAACTGCTCCCATTCGGTCGGGATGTCGGGATAGCGCCTTGCCGGTTCGTCCGCAGAGGCGTCTCCCGCGATGCCGCCGTCGAAAATGATCGCCTTGGCCGGGATCGAGGTGCCGGCCGTAAGAATGAGCGCCCGGGCGATGACGTTCTCCAGTTCGCGGACATTGCCGGGCCAGACGTAAATATCGAGTCGGGCGAGGGCTTCGCGGAAGAGTGTCGCCCGGGGTCTTGCGGGATTGGCGGCGTTGAGCCGTTCAAGGATATGATTTGCGAGCAACGTTATATCACCGTTGCGACGACGCAGCGGCGGCAGATGTATCGGCAGGACAGCTATCCGGTAATAAAGGTCGCGGCGAAACCGGCCCGCGGCGACGGCTTCATCGAGTGGAGCATTGGCGATCGCTATGAGCCGAAAACTGACCGCCTTGATCCCACCACCGACGCGCTGCAGTTCCCCCGTCTGGAGGACTCGCAGGAGCGCGGCTTGAGCCCGGGGCGAAAGTTCTCCAACTTCGTCCAGAATAACCGTTCCTCCGGCGGCAGACTCGAGCCGCCCCGAATATCCACCTTTGGCCGCACCGGTGAAGGCGCCGGCTTCGAATCCGAAAAGATCCGACTCGATCAAGCCCTCCGGTATGGCGCCACAGTTGACGAACGTGCAGGGATTATTCGACCTACTGCTATGCCGGTGAATCAAGCGCGCAACCAATTCCTTACCGGTGCCGGTTTCGCCCGCAATCAGAACCGGGAGATCGCTGGCGGCGGCGCGTCCTGTTAGTGCCAATGCCTGCCGCAAGAGCGGTGCACGACCTATCGCAATGCTGCTCCACTCGTCGATCTCAAAATGGCCGTCCCGCTGAAGAGCGCCGCTGTCGTAAAGCCCCATGCGCAGTGACTCGCGCACTTCACCGTCTGTCGGCTGATGGTCGGAGTGCACCGCGATAAGAATGTCGTCTGAAGGCGGTGTCAGCCGGGCTTCATTCAGATCGACACAGGTGAGCAGGTTATCGCAGACCCGGTGAACGGGATGACGAGCCGCCTTCGGACGGCGGGTTGATGGTATCCAGGAGTCGATCAGCGTCGGAAGTTCCCGTGCCAGATCCGGCGAGGTGCGCAAAAGAAACTCATAAGCATGAAGCCGCACGAGGTTGCGGGCTATCTCTTATTGCCCGGAATGGTCGGGACCGCCCCCCTGCATCACTCCGGCATCAGTTGTTGCCATCAGCAGATTTCCACTCGGTTGCGACCGTTTTGCTTGGCTGCGTAAAGGCTTCGGTCGGCGGTTTCGAGAAGTTCTTCGCCGGTGCGCACCAACTGGTCGGGATAGACCGCACCGCCGATGCTGACTGTCACATGAGACGGCAGCGGCAGGTCGGACTCAAGCGCCGACAGGTCGCACTCCTCGATGCTGCGCCGGAGCCGCTCGGCGACGAAGGCGACGCCCTCGCATGCTGTCTCGGGCAGAAGGACGACGAATTCTTCCCCCCCGTATCTCCCGGCGGTATCGATCGAGCGCAAGGACTCCTTGATGAGGCGGGAGACCTCGACCAGTACCCGATCCCCGGCGAGGTGGCCGAAGCGGTCATTCACCTTCTTGAAGTGATCGATGTCGATGATGAGCAACCCGAACCGGCCGCTGAACCGGATCGCGCGCGAAAACTCGGCGGTGAGCCGCTCCGACAGGTGCCGCCGGTTGACCAGTTTGGTCAGGCCGTCGGTTACCGACATCTCGTAGAGTTTCTTGTTCTCGCGGTTCAGGTGATCGCATTGCTGCTCGAGCGACCGATGGTGCAAACTGCGCTGAACACGGCCCAGGAGTTCCGTCGGCCCGGCCGGGCGAGGCAGGCAGTCGCTTACGCCCAGCCCCCAGAGCCGCTCGCTCTCGCGACCGGAATCGTCGGTTACAGCGATGATCGAGAGCCCGGCATCGTAGCCCCGGGCGCGAATGACCAATTCGACCGGGATGGCGGTGTCGCCCTGCCAGTCAAAGAGGATCAAATCGAGCGGCTTGCGGCCGATGACCTCAATCGCTTCAGCAGGATCTGTGGCTTCGACGACGTCGAGCCCCGGCGCATGCCGCAAGGCTTCCACTAAGCCGTCGTTCTTCAACGACGGCGATGCGATTAGTACGCTGCGTCTTCCCTCTTGTTCTGCCATAAGTTGTATCGTTGCGAAGTGAATTCTTGACGGCTCTATTCGAACTAACTGAAGATGAATTGGACTCCAAATCGAGAGGCATCTCTACTCTTCAAGTGCGCGTTTAGCATCTTCGAACACCTTGACCTGCGGCTGCGAAGCGTCGATCACCCGAATCCGATGAGGTTCTTCACGTGCAATGGCAAGGTAGCCTTCGCGGACGCGGGCGAGGAACTCGAAGCCTTCACGTTCCATCCGGTCGACCGGACGGGGGATACGCTTTAGTGCAGAATCCGGCGTCAGGTCGAAGAGGAGCGTCCGCTCGGGGACCAGACCGCCCGCAGAATGCCGGTTGACGTTCCGGACAAACTCCCGGTCAAGCCCCCGCCCGAAGGCTTGGTAAGCGTCGGACGAATCGTAGAACCGATCGAGCAGGACGGTCCTGCCCTGGTCGAGCGCCGGTGCGATTACCTGCCGAACCAGTGCCGCACGGGCCGCGCTGAAGAGGAGAAACTCCGTCATTGCGCCCGGAATATCATCTCTCGCGCCGGAAGTCTGCGCTGAGACTACATCGCCGAGCAGAATCTGCCGGATCGCTTCCCCGACCGGGGTGCCGCCCGGCTCGCGCAGAAGGACCACCTCATTGCCCTGCACCCTTAGATATTCTGCCAACGACGCGGCCTGGGTTGACTTGCCCGAGCCGTCGATTCCTTCGAGGGTGATCAGTTTACCCGGCACGGCGACCCGCCTTGCCGCCCTGCAAGAGATTGTAAACACCGACGCCGATCATCAGAAGCGACCCCGCCATGCTGCCGGTGAAATGGACGCCCCCGACCTCGAAGAGGTTCAGCCGCGCATCATAGTGCCGGACGATCTCATTGAAGAACCTGAAGATACCGTAGAGAACCAGAAACAGGTGAAAGAGTTCTCCTTCGAAGCGGCGGTACGGTGTCCTTAGAATGAGTGCGATGCCGATCCCGGCGGCGTAAAGCGATTCGTAAAGTTGCGTAGGGTGGAGCGCTTTCCCCGGATAGACCGCCCCGGCGAGGCAAGTCTCAGGGAAGCGCAGACCCCAGGGCAGATCGGTCGGTGTGCCGAAGCAGCAGCCGTTGAGATGGCAGCCGATCCGTCCCAATGCCAGGCCAAAGGCGAGCGACGGCATCATCACATCGGCGACTTGCAGGAAACGGAGACCGCGCTTGCGTGTCTGCCAGATCACTATCGGAATCGCGGCGGCAACGCCTCCCAGGACGACCAGCCCGGCAATGCCGATGGTGCCGTCGCTCTGTATCGGGCTGATCGCGTCGAGCCACCGGCCTTCGAACTCCCGCCAATGCGCAATCACATAGGTAAGTCGAGCACCTGCCAGCGAGCCGACCATAATCCAGAGCGTCAGATCGGATATCGCCTCGGTCGAAACGCCCATTGCCTTCCCCCGCCGAGCAGCCAGATAGAAACCGAAGACGAAGGCGAGCATCACCATGAGGCCGTAACTGTGAAGTTTGAAGGCGCCTATCTGAAAGATGACCGGATGCAGTTGAGTCCTTTCGTAAGATCAGGCCGCCGGACGGCCGTAATGAACATCGGTGTTGTAATCGATCCGCACCTTGCCCGAGCGCTCGAACCTTGCGAACGCGGTATCGACGGCTTTTAGCAGGTCGTGATAGTCCGGGTCATATGGAAGCGGCATATAGGAAGCCGAGAGTATCCGTGCCATAAGCCCTTCCCGGTTCAGGTCCTGGTGGTTTTGGAGCGACCGGGTCTCGAACCGCCCACTGAAGAACGCGTTCAAGCGGCCCTGATAGCGGAAGAAATCGTCGAGTGCTTCCATTCCGCGGCGAAAGCGAACGATTATTTCCTCATACGCTTCGTTGAAGCCGCCTTCCCGAATGCGCCGGTTCCAGAAGATGACCGTGCTCCCGGATGGCTTCAGAATGCGCGCGAACTCGATCCGGGCGCGATCGGCATCGAACCAGTGAAAGGCCTGACCGGCGGCGGCGCAGTCGAACTGCCCGCTCGCGAGCGTCGTCGCTTCGGCCGAACCGTCAACCGATGTCCAACTCAAGACACGGTAGTGACGTTCGGCTTCACGCCGCATTTCAGGATTCGGCTCGACAGCCCAGACCCGGCAGCCTAAGGCGAGGAACGGTTCGCAAGATAGCCCCGATCCCGACCCGACATCGGCCACCATTGAGCCGGGTCCAAGTCCCAACTCGGCCTTTAGGAAGTCCTGCATCGCGAGCGGATAGCGCGGTCTCGCCGCGTGATAGAAGGGCGTCCGGGAACTGAACCGGCCTTTGGGATCAACTTCGGCGTTCAGGGACATCCGCCTACCACCAGGACGATCTCACCCTTCAAAGTCCGCTTGGAACAGATATCTCGCAGTTCACCGAGTGTCCCGCGGAAGACTTCCTCATGCAATTTGGTCAATTCACGGCAGAGGGCAGCGGGCCGATCCGATCCGAAAGCAGTTTCCATTTCCGAAAGCGTCCGTCCGATACGGTGCGGGGCTTCGAAGAAGACCATCGTCCGTTCTTCAGCCGCGAGTGCAGTCAGGCGCCCGGAACGTCCTTTAATCGGAAGAAAGCCCTCAAAGGCAAAGCGATGAAACGGCAATCCCGCGTGAAGCAAGGCCGTCGTGACTGCCGTAGGACCGGGGAGGACTTCGAGTGGGAGTCCGGCGTCGATTATGGAACGGATCACCCGATAACCGGGATCGGATAGCCCCGGCGTTCCGGCATCCGATACAAGGGCAATCTGCTCGCCCCTTGCAATGCGCTCGACGACGGTGGCCGCTACCTTGCTTTCGTTCTGGTCATTGCATGACTGAAGGCGTTTATGCAGGCTGAGGTGTTTGAGAAGCAAGCCCGTGCGTCGAGTGTCTTCGGCGAGCACCAGGTCGGCGTTCGCGAGGGCTTCGACGGCGCGCCGGGTGATGTCACCGAGATTGCCGATGGGAGTTGCCACCAGCATCAGCGAACCGGAACGTGAAGTGGAAGGTAGACCCAGAGTATTATTGAAGACGTTTGATCATCTGAACGCAGGGACTATCAGCACCCCACAAGGTCGGAAACTCCTCCAATCTTCGAAAGCCCAAATCACAATAGAATGCACGGGTTTGTTTGTAGAACAAATCCGGATGGGTATCGGATAGGGTCTTTACCTGCAGGAACTCAACTCCGTGTTTTCGCAGATGGTTTTCGATAACCTCCATTAGTCTTCGACCTATCCCCTGACGATGATATGCCGATAGTACTCCCATCACCAACACTTCAGCCGCATATTCGCCGGTCAGCTCTACGGTTAGAAATCCAATCGGGGTTTTATCCCTCCATGCCACCAGAGTCGGAAGTCGATCGATCTTGATCACAAAATCGCGTATTGAGGATTCGATGCCGAACCACTCCGGAAGCGACCGCAGGATAGGCTCGCAGATTGCGGCCTGCCCGGTCACCGGGCCCTGGATGGTAATGTTCTGTTTCGACGACATCAGTTTGATCATGCCGTTGTTGGTCAACTCAAGATTGATGCTTCATCGGATAGGCCATATAACGAAAATGGCGACGTCCCAGACCGCATGCGAAATGAGCCCGGGCCATAGCGTGCCATAGTAGCGGAACATCGCCCCCCAGAATAGACCGCAGATCAGCGCTGCGCCGAGGAGCATCAGGTTGAAAGCCCAGACATGCACCAGTGCGTAGATCAGACTCCCTGCCAGCCAACCGGCGGTGTTTCCATATCGCTGCGCCATCCGGAGTTGCACGTAGCCGCGCCAGAATATCTCCTCCGCCGGGCCGATCCACAAGCCGAGCAAGAGGCCTATCGCCACCGGCGAGGCTTGCGCCTTGGTGGCGTAAATGCCGGCGATCTCGGGTTTGGCGAAGTCGAAGAGCAGTGTTGCGATCCTGTCTCCGGCGAGGAACACGCCATAGAGCACTCCCGCCGAAACCAACCCGATTATCAGATGAACCGGCCGAAAACGAAAGAGGGCGTTACGAGACGACCGGCTTAAGTAGAGACCGATAGCAGTCAGGGTTCCTGCTGCAACTGCCATCGCCAGCCAGAAGTTGACCGCCGTCTTGGTCCAGGGGCTGAAGAGGACGAACCAGAAGAGCGCCGCAACCGCGACGCTACCCCACAGCGCCCAGTTCCGGTTAGTGCCTTCAGTCGGCCGTCTATCTATGCTGACAATCTCCTCTCTTCCCCCCCCGATAAATCGGGGAACTACCGGCGGGATGGTTTTCGTCTTTAGAAGAACCTGCCAAGCACAATGGAGATCATCAACAGGACGCCGAACATCAAATGATGCTGTGCAGTCAGGACATCGAGCATCGCGATCTCCTCTACCTGGTTCGGGCGGCTGGCCAGCATCTTGCCGATATTCTTCAATGCCGGCGGGAGCGAAAGCAAAACGAGGAGCGACCAAAGCGGCAGGATACCGCCCATTGCCATCCAGACGACAGCGACAAATGCGCCGCCGACGAGTAGTAAATACTCGATCTTGGCTCCGGAGTGCCCGATCAGACCGGCAAAAGTGCGGATGCGGGCTTCGCCGTCGTGACGGATGTCGCGAGTGTTATTGGCGTGCAGGATCGCGGCGGTCAAAAGACCGATGGGGATCGAAACCAGGAGCGGGGTAGTCAGCGCCGGACGGGCGAACTCGCCGGTCAGCGCAGCGTAGGATCCGATCACCATCAGCGGCCCCATCAGGAGGAATACGCCGACGTCTCCGAGGGCTATATATTTGTATCCGACCGGCCGGCCCGTGTAGAGGTAGCCGCCCAGCAGGCCGATCACGCCAAGCGTCAGCATCGGAACTCCGCGCACCGCTACCAGCACCAGTCCAAGCGCGATGCCGATCCCGAAGGCGATCCAGCCGCCGCGGAGCACCTGGCCCGGTGTCAGGAGGCCATCGGCGATGACCCGGCTCGAGCCGAAGGTGTAATCCTTATCGACGCCGCGCTTCCAGTCGAAGTAGTCGCTGATCAGGTTGGTCGCAGTATGGTAGAGGATCGAGCAGATCACCACCAGCGGGAAGAGTTCCCAGGCGACCGGCCCTTCATAGGAGAAGGTGAGGAGAGCTCCGGTCAACACCGGGACGATGGAAGCCGGAAAGGCAAAGGCGCGGATCGCCTGCAGCCAGATGCTGAAACGGCTCCGCTCGAGGGGAACTGTATTGGCAGTCATTTTAGGTCCTGAATTGAGGGATGGGTGGAAGAATTGGCGATGAAGAATCGAAGATCAGGCCCAATCCTTTAATATAGGATTTGAGCCGCGAGAGCACAAGTTGGGAATGGAATGCAAGGCAGACCGGTTCTTACTACCTCCTGGTGATGCGGTGGCTGCCTTCGACAACATTTCCGTCCGGGGTCATTGTCGGGCGAGGCATATCGAAGGTGCTGGTGAGTCGTCCATAAGCCGGCCCTCCCAGCCGCGATATAGGCCGGTAGCGGTCGAGTTCTACGACCTTGCCGTCGGGCGTGAGGAGATCCTCGCGGATGTGAAACCGGACGACTTCGCCGATCACTACCGACCCGCCGAGGGGGGCGTCGGAGAGTTCAATCACCTGCCTAACCTTGCACTCCATCGCCACCGGCGATTCGGCAACCCGGAAGGGATTCACCAGGTCCGACTTAAGCGGTGTGAAGCCGGCTTCGGCAAATTCACTCACCCCGTCGGGAAACTCGCCGGAGGCGTAGTTCATCGCTTCAGCCATATTCTCAAGCACCGTGCAGGCGACGAACTCGCGGGTCGATTTCGCGTTCAATAGCGAATGCTTGGCTTTCCCAAACCGGTTCCGATTGGGGCAGAAAAGAATCGTCGGCGGCACTGCGGAAACGGCTTGAAAGTAACTGAACGGCGCAAGATTTGGGACGCCTTCGAACGAGAGCGTCGAAATGAACCCGATCGGACGCGGAATGATGATCGATAGCATCAAGCCGTGCCGGTCCGGCGGAGAAAGATCGGATGGATCGATGGTGCGGAACAAGTTCAACGATGTACTAAGGGGTGCATTCGATGGTGTCATCCTGAACGAAGTGAAGGATCTCGTCTGAAATGCCCATCTTCGCGGGTCGAGATGCTTCACTGCGTTCAGCATGACAAGTGCCCTGGTTGACACTCTTCACTCTACACTCTTCACACCAAGGCCTATAGATTCATGTGCCGGGTGGACGAGGACGTCCACCCGCACCACATCTCCCCGTTACATGCCGGACGAGGACGTCCGGTTTACACGAGCATTCTACGCACTAAGGCTTATAGGTTCCCAGCCGCTCCTTCTCCTTTTCCATTTCAGCCCGGCGGACTTTGGTCAACAGGAGTGCTTCCTCAGCCCAGTCTTTCGCTTCGGCGGCCTTGTCCCGCGCCTCGTTGACGTAGTTCACTTTTTCCAGATCCATCGCTTCGACGAACGCCTTCTGTGCCTTGCGATATTCCTTCTCGGCCCAGAACTCGGCGTTTAGTCGGTCGGCTTCCTTCAGATACTGCTCGGCTTTACGCAGGTCGGACTTGGCCGAGAAGTCACAACCGGCTGCGAAAGCAAAGAGGGCCGCGAGAGTTAGGCCGACCCAGCCGGAAGGGCGGCTACTTATGATTGCGCCAGGCATCGCGCTGAAGTCGTTCGATCTCCTCATAGCGGTGGCAGGTGGTGATGTGATCGTTGACGAGGCCGACGGCTTGCATATGAGCATAGGCAATAGTCGGACCGAAGAACTTGAATCCCTGTCTTTTCATATCCTTCGCAAGAGCCTCCGCTTCCGGCATTACGGATGGGATGGCTGCGTCGCTGGCGCAGGGGACTTTCACTTTGGGACGATACGGGACAACAAATCGCGCAAACGAGCCATATTCGCGGCTCACCTGAAGGAGCGCCCGGGCATTGCCAATGACCGCGGCGATTTTGGCCCGGTTGCGAATGATCCCGGAATCGCCGAGGAGCCGTTCGATATCCTTCTCGCCCCAGGTGGCAACAACCGCCGGATCGAACCCGGCGAATGCGTTCCGGAAGGCATCGCGCTTTTTCAAGATGGTCAGCCACGATAGGCCGGCTTGAAAGACCTCGAAGACGAGGTGCTCAAACTGTTCACGGTCCGCGGTGCGCGGGACGCCCCATTCAGCGTCGTGATAATCGGTCAGGAGCGGATGCGCGAGGCACCACTGGCAGCGGGGCGGATATGATTCGTTCAATCTCGTAGGCGGTTGGACTTACTTGCTGCCCATCATCCCGGCTTCGACAAGGTCGCAGATGGCGTGCCAGGCGCAGATGTGCAGTTCCTGAATGCGCGCCGTGTTGTCGGCCGGAGCGATAAAGACGAGGTCGCAGAGGGTGGTCATTTTCCCACCGCTGCCACCGGTGAAACCGAGTGTTCGGGCGCCGCATGACTTCGCCGCTTCGAGTGCGGCGAGGATATTGGGCGAATTGCCCGATGTCGAAATGCCGCAGACGAGGTCGCCCCGCCTGGCGAGCGCTTCCACCTGCCGCGCGAAGATACGGTCAAAGCCGTAGTCATTGCCGACTGCGGTCAGGATGCTCGTGTCGGTCGTCAGCGCTATCGCCGGCCAACCCTCCCGCTCGCGCGCAAAACGACCGACCAATTCGGCGGCAACGTGCTGGGCGTCGGCGGCGGACCCGCCGTTTCCGCAAAGCAACAACTTGCCGCTCGAACGAAGACACTCGACGATTGCCGTCGCGATCTCGAGCAAGACCGGCTCCGATTCGGCAGCGAAGCGCTGGTGAGCCTCGCTCTGCGCGGTCAGGATCGCCCTAAGCGCTGTATGTTCAGAATGACTTTGCGTTCTTGCGCTCAACAATAATGTAACGCCAGCATCTTGCTGGCACCATCTTGCCGCCAGGATGGCGGCGCTACGGCTGCACCTGTGGGGTGAGTGCTTTCATCAACTATATTGAAGGGAAGTTCTCATCCTAATACCTGGTCTTACCTACAACCCACGAATACGATCCATGATCTGGTCGGCGATAGCTTGATAGGCTTCCTTTTCGGAGCGTCCCGGTGGAAGATCGGGCCGGAAGGGTTCGCCGACGTCGATCCGCAGTTCACCGCGATGTCTTGTCAGGTAGAGCAAGCCGCTCAAGCCCTCCCGCAGATGATGTGTGCCGCTGACTCTAACCGGTAGAACCGGGCTACCTGTCCGCATGACCAGAAGCCCGATTCCAGGCTTGGCGCGCAGTTCGGAGCCGATGACCGAGCGGCGTCCTTCGGGCAGGATCACCAGAGCCTTGTCGCGATCAAGCAATTCGAGCATCGTCGCAAGCGACTCTCTATCGGCACCCCGCCGTCGCACCGGCAGGCAGTTCCAATAGCGCAGGAGCCACTTCAGCGGCCCAACGAAAGCCTCGATCTCGACTGCGAAGTGAACTTCCCGCGGCAGAAAAGCGCCGACCAATGGCCCGTCGGCACGGGAATAATGGTTGACGGCGATGATGAGTCGCCCGGTCCGGGGGACGCGCTCAAAGCCGGTTGCCCGGAGACCCCAGAGGACTTTTGCCAGCACTCGCGCGAACGCCTGTGAAAACGCATAGCCCCGCCTCACGCGAACCGGCTCCCGAGCGAGTAATTTCTCAGCCGCGACTCACATCCGCGACCGCATCGACCAACGCCGGCACAACCGGCATCACGAGATCGCCCGACTGCTCGCCCATCAGACAGATCTGCAGCCAGTTGCGGGCGACCAGGTAATAACTGCGGTAACTGAGCAAATAGCCCTTCTCCATCATCCGGTCGCCGACCTTGACGGAGTCGATCCCGGGCGGAAAGACAATCGTAATAACCGCAGGGGAGTAGATCTGGTCCTCGCCGACGAGATTGAATCCCGCCGCCCGAAGTTCTGCACGAAGGCGGGTCGATAGTGCGCTTTTCGCGGTGGACGATTCGACATTACCGGCGGTCTCAAGAGCCCTCTTCAAGGCATAGACGAGGTTCGTCGAGATGGTGTAGGGAAGCCCCTGATGCTCCGCATAGTAGCCTATGTCGAGGTATCTCGGGAGGCGCTGCGGCTGGGGACGCACCCGGTGATTGTAAAAGATCAGGGCGAGACCGGGAAACCCGGCGAGGGCTTTACCCGATACCGATGCCGCCATATAGACGCCGCGCAGATCAAGCGGCACCGCGCCGAGGCTGCTCATGCAGTCGAGGCAGAGTTTGATCCCGCGTTGACGACAAATGCGTTTGACGCCGGGAAGATCGTTGACGATCCCTGACGAGGTCTCACAGTGCACCATCCAGAGCCACTTCACTGACCCCATCCGGTCGAGTTTGCGGGCGATCCGGTCGAGCGGCAGCGGCTCGCCCCATTCCGATTTAAGGACCTTATAATCGAGTTGCCAGCGACGGGCGTGATCGACCAACCGGCCTCCAAATTCACCGTTGGTGACGACCAGTCCTCGTCCTTTCAAGCCTGCAATCTGACCGGCAACGGTGTCATTGCCAAGCGTTCCCGAGCCCATTAGAATCTCGACGAACTTCGCCCCCGAAAGACGCCTTAGGGACTCCTTGATCAACTGGACATCGGCGACGAACTGAGCCCCGCGATGCGACACCGGCAGATCGGCAAAGACCCTCCGGACGTCCTGTGAGATCGCTACCGGGCCGGGCATGAGGTTGACTTTAGGCAGGAGCGCCACGTCGGCGGCGCCGTTGGGGGAGAATTCCGGCAGCCGCGTAGCAAAGTCCTCCAGGGTCAGCATCATCGGCTGGAACTGCGCTTCACCAGTCCCGACCAGATGCGCAAAGGGCTTGAACCCCAGATGGCGGTAAAGTTTGATCTGTCTGGTGGTGCCGGAAATGAGTGCGAGGTTGTAGCCTTTGGTGCGGGAGTACTCGATCAATTTCAGAATGAGCCCTTGCAGCAGCGTCGCGCCGCGGTGCGCCGGGTCGATGGTCAAAAGGCGGATTTCGCAAGCCGTCCGGCCGGGCGGGATGAAGGTATTCAGGTTGGATAACTTGGCATCGAGCGAAAAGGGGCGCTTGTCCCGCATCGCCAGCATTCCGATGACCTGCTGCTCTTTCACGGCGATGACGTAGGTGTTCTCGGTGTGAAACTTATCGACCAGAACGCCTTCGCCGTTAGGATTGTGCTGGGGTATCTCCTCTACAAACGCCCGGTAGTTGAGCCGGTGAATCTGCTCAAACTCCCACGGCTCGGTGGCGATCCTAAAGGTGAATCCGGTTGGCGTGGACATAGATGGAATCTTTTTGCTCAAGTGCAAAATGCTGAGTGCTCGAGTGTTGGTGCAAGGTGCTCAAGTGCTCCTTTGTTGAATGCACGAGTGCCGGGCACTCAGTCCTGCTGGCTGCCGCTCAGGAACCCGGCTGAGAACATCCGCTCCATCTCGGGATCGGTGAACCTGCCGTCTTTACGAATCAACTTGCCGTCGAACCAAACCTCGCCGCCGCCGTATTCGGGACGCTGAATAAGGACCAGATCCCAATGCACTGCCGACCGGTTGCCGTTGTCGGTTTCCTCATAAGCCTGTCCGGGGGTGAAGTGGAGCGAGCCGGCGATCTTCTCGTCGAATAGAGTATCCTTCATCGGGTGCAGGATGAAGGGATTCAGTCCGAGCGAGAATTCGCCGATGTAACGGGCGCCTTCGTCGGTGTCCAGGATGCGGTTCAATTTCTCGGTCTGCGGCCCGGCGGTCGCTTCGACGATCTTGCCGTCCTTAAAGACGAACCGGATATTCTCGTAGATATGCCCCTGGTAGAGCGACGGGGTGTTATACTGGATGGTGCCGTTCACCGACGTCCGCACCGGCGCGGTGAAAACTTCGCCGTCCGGGACGTTGCGGTGGCCGTCGCATTTGCGCGGGGGGACGCCCTGGATAGAGAACGACAGGTCGGTGCCGGGAGCGGTGATGCGCACCTGATCGGTCGCGTCCATCAGGGCAAAGAGGCGGTCCTGCGCCGCCGACATCCGGTCGTAGTCGAGGATGCAGACCCGATAGTAGTAATCGGCGAAGGTCTCTTGAGGCTGCTGCGCAAGTTGCGCCATGGCGTTGTTGGGATACCTTAGGACGACCCAGCGGGTCTTTTTGACACGCTGTTCGAGGTGCACCGGGTGATAGAAGAGGCGGTTGAACCGCTCGAGTTGCGCCGGCAGAATGTCAGCCAGATCGAATGGGTTGTCCGATCCACGCAGACCGATGTAGCAATCGGCGCGGGTCATCAGTTCGAGGTGCAGTTCCGCCTGCCGCTTCATCTGATCGTCCGTAGCCCCGGCGATGAATTGGCGCAGGAGCGACTCGTCGCTGTAGAACCAAAAGGGCGTCGCTCCGCGCTCGGTCGTCAGACGCAGAACGGACTTGGCGAGGTCGAGCGTCTCCCTACCCTTGACTTCGAGATAGAGCGTCTCGCCAGGCTTCAGGGCGAGTGAATAGTCGAGCAGGATGCTTGCGAGGCGGTCGTTGCGGGGATCAGGCATAGGATATGAGTATCGAAGGACGATTAACGAATAACGAACCACAACTCTCTTCAGCAAGTCAATATAAGCGCTCAAGCCCGGTTGGACAAGAGGACTTGAAGCCCAAGCCTGGGTATCTGTCATCCCGGCGTATCGTCATAAGAGGTGGCTTTGAATGGCGGGCGCTTGAAATTATATTAAAGGACTTATGAAACTAACCGAGTGGAATCTGGAACAACTCGATCAAGCCCTTGCCGCCGATTTAGGGCCGTTGCTCGCGGCCTTTATGGCACCGTGGTGCGAGCCGTGCCGCACCGTCGCTCCGCTGCTCGAAGGCGTTGATGAAGACTTTAACGGCCGGGTCCAACTGGTGCGAATCGACATCGAAGAGCATTCCTCCCTCGCGAGTCGTTATCGCATCCGCGCCATACCGACCTTGATCCTCTTCGTCAAGGGCGCCGAACGAGGCCGCATTGTCGGAGCCGCCGCCCGGACGGAAATCGTCAAACGGGTGCGGAACCTGATGCTCTAATGTTAGTGTTAATGCTAATGTCAACGATGACAAGCCGGGGCTGCGGGGGGATTCCGGCGATCCCTGCCGATCTTATGTTTGGTGCTTGCCAATGAACCACTCGCCCCGATTCGGAACCGCCTGAAATGCCGCGCGTTCGTCGGGTCGAACCGCGTCCTTCCCGACCCCCCCGGTCTCGCAAAGGCCGGTTCACCTACTTCCTCTTTCTTATCCTGATTGCCCTTCTGGCGCTCGATTGGCAGTTTCGCCTGACCGAACGTATCATTGGGCGGCATCTGGTGCGGCACAACGACGAGCGCGAGCCGTGGGGAACGCTCTGGACGATGGAGGAGAAAGCGCGCACTGCATCGCGTCGAATGGAGGAAGAGTCGGCTCAACTCGGCCTCTTGCGCGAACGGGCTGACCGTGCCGGGTCGTTCGGCGAGATTGCAGAACTGCTCGGCGACGGTGAAACCGTCGTCCTGTCGCCTTCCCGCTTCGTAAGCCTCTATTTGGCGCTGCCGGAGATGCTCCGGCCGGATTTGATCCCGCCCAAAGACCTCCTGGCGCATTACTATACCAGTGACTGGCGGCGCACGCTCCTGACCCGCCCGGGCGGGCTGGTAGCGGGCTGCCGCGCAGTGCTGCTCGACGCTCACGACCAGCCGCTCCTGACACTTCACCTTGAGCCGCGATTTCTCTTCACTTCAGCAAAAGCCCGCACTTTGGCGACCGGCGGACTGGCGGCCGATCCGGCATTCGCCGGTCGCATCTACCCCGGCGAGAAATTCATCCAGTATCTCTTCATTCTGCCCGAAGCCGACCGCAACAACCTTTTCCCGGACCCCGAGATGCTCCTGTCGCTTCCCAAGCCGCTGCGCTATGTCGGATTGGCGCCCGAGCGAGGAGATGGGTTTGCGGTCATCGGATTCGAAGCCGCTGGCGAGGCGGGTCCGGTCGTCGCAACGCACCCGATCTCACCCCGCACCTTCGAACGGCTCGCATTTGCATTGACCTGGGAGGGCAGCGATACGCTCTTTGCGCCCTCGTCCGACGGCGGTGAAGCCTACCCTGTCGAGCCTGACGAATCCGAGGTCGGGGAGTAGCGATGCGGCGGCTGCTCATAGTGGTCAACCTGCTGATACTGATCGTCATAGCGGGCGGTGTCGCAGCCTACTATCGACTGGCGCCCGGCATTCCGCGGTTGCCGGACGACCTGCGGCTTTTGGCTTCCACCCCTGCGACGGAAGTCTATAGCCGGGGCGGAGAACTGCTGGGCCGACTGGGTGGACGCCATTATATCGCCCTCGACCGAATATCGCCGCACTTCCTGAACGCTGTCGTTGCCGCCGAAGACCGGCGGTTCTTCGAGCATCGGGGCATCGACCGAATTGCGACGGTGCGGGCGCTGTGGCAGAATCTGCGGCAGCGCGGCGACGCCCCGGGCGGTTCGTCTATCACCCAGCAACTTGCCAAGAACCTCTTCTTCTCCTTCAAGCGGTCCTGGGAGCGCAAGGCGCTCGAAGCGCTCACCGCCTTCGCCATTGAGGCGCGATTCTCTAAGGAGGAGATCCTTGAAGCCTACTGCAATCTGGTCTATTTCGGGCGGTTTGCTTACGGCGTCGAACGGGCATCGCGCACCTATTTCAACAAGCATGCCCGGCAGTTGGAACTGCACGAAGCGGCGCTGTTGGCCGGTCTCCCAAATGCCCCGGCGCGGCTCGATCCGTTCAGCAACCCGGATCAGGCGCGCGAGCGGCAGCGGCTCATCCTTGAGCGAATGGCCCGTGCCGGCTATATTGAGTGGCGACAGATCGACAGTCTGACTGCCCGGCCGGTGACGCTCTCAAATGCCGCTCCGCCGCCGGAGAGGGGTTCGTTTGCCGTAGATGCCGCACTCGAAGGGGCTCGCGGCAGGTTGAGTGGCGACCTCGTCAATTACGGCGGGGTGAAGATTTACACCACCATTGACCCACGTCTGCAGCGGATTGCCGAGCGCAAGGTCGCAGCCGGCGTCGATCTCCTCGAGCGCAGCATTCGTCCTCCTAAGGTGGGTGAAGACCCCTCCGGCCGGCTCGAAGGCGGTCTCGTCGCCGTTGAAGTGAAGAGCGGCCAAATCGTCGCTCTGGTCGGCGGCCGCAACTACCTCGACAGCCCCTATAACCGCGCCACCCGGTCGCGCCGCCAGCCCGGTTCAGCCTTCAAGCCGGTGATCTACCTAACCGCTCTTGAGCAGGGCAACATTACGCCGGCATCAGTCTATCGCGATGAACCGGTTGCGCTCAAGATCGACTCGCGACGCACCTGGAGGCCGACCAATTTCGATAAGCGCTTCACCGGCCCGGTGGTGCTGAAACTTGCGCTGATGAAGTCGATCAACACCGTTGCCGCGCAGTTGATAAGTGAGACCGGCCCCGATAAGGTGATCGCCACCGCCCGCCGACTCGGCATTGAGTCGCCGCTCGAGCCGCATCTGTCGCTGGCACTCGGCTCGACCGGGCTCACCATGGTCGAAATGGCGACCGCGATTGCGACCATCGCTCGGGAGGGCTACTTCATCGAGTCGCGCCTCCTGTCGCGAATAGAGGGCCCCGGCGGCGAGACCCTGGCGTCGCTTGCATCTGCCGGTGAGCAGCGTTTCGACCCGGAGACGACTTATATGCTTATCGATATGCTGTCCGGCGTCCTCGATAGCGGCACCGGGACAATTGTGAGGCGGCGCGGATTCAGCGGGACGGCGTTCGGCAAAACCGGAACCTCGAGCGACTACCGGGATAGTTGGTTCGTCGGAGCCAGTCCGCATCTGGCTGTGGTCGCCTGGGTAGGCTACGACGACAACCGCAAGATGTATCTGAAGAACGGCGTCGGCGTTACCGGCGCTTCGGGGGCAGCGCCAATCTGGGCCGACTTTATGATCGCCGCGACGGAAGGCGATCCGCCGCGCGAGTTTCAGGTGCCCGACGGTGTCGAACGTTCTTTCGTAGAACCTGTTACCGGGCGCGTCAGTCGCAACTATCTGGACGGGTATCTGCCGGTAATGCTCAAATCGGAGTCTAAATCGGGGTGGTTTGGGTTTTGAAGGGAAGGCGATTAAGTGCCGTGGGTCGGGCGATGATTCTGATCCTGCTGACCGCGAGCGTTTCGCTTGCTGCCGGACCTCCCTATATCTGCGCAGTCTGCGGCAAAGAGATCACCCGTCAAGCCGGCGTCGTCGATGGCAAACTCTACCATCCCGAGTGCTTCCGCTGCACCACCTGCGGCGAAGCCATCCAGGGCGACTACTTCCGCGACAATGACGGGAAGTATCACCACAAGGGCTGTTTTGAAGCCCGCAACCGGCCGGTATGCGCCTGGTGCGGGCGCGTAATACTCGACCGCAAATACACCGGCTACCGGGGAAAGTCCTACCACAACGACTGCTTCAAGCGACGGGTGGCGCCGATTTGCGACATCTGCGGCGAAGCCCTCACCGACTCCTCCATCACCGACTTCTGGGGCACCCAGTTTCATTCCCGACACGCCGGGGAATTCCCTATTTGCACGGTCTGCGGACGGCTTATCGCTCGCGACGGACGGATTATCGCCAGGGGGCGGCATCTCTGCCCGATCTGCCTCGAAACGGCGGTCACCGATCCGGCCGCTGCCCGGGCGCTGCTTGAGGAAGTGCGCGAACAACTTGCCTCAATAGGGATCGTAGTGACGACGCTCGGTCTCCGGATCGAACTGGTAACCGGCGAATGGCTTGCCGCAAGCCGCAGCAGCGACGTCGTCGGGCCGCATCCTTACGCCGCGACGCGCTGGCAGGCCGGCAATCCCCGCGACGGCGACGAAACAGCAGTCATCTATGTCCAAACCAGCCTGCCCGAAGATCTAACGCGCGGCATCATTGCCCACGAGATGATGCATGTCTGGCAGCATGAACACCGTGCCGACAACCTCCCGTCAGACTTGCGCGAAGGCAGCGCCAACTGGGCTTCATCGCTGATCTACAATCGCTCCGGCACCGGTCGCGGGCGATTCTTTATCAACAACTTCGAGAAGTCGCCTGACCCGGTCTATGGCGAAGGCTATCGCAAGATCGGCAGGTATGCCGACAGCCGCGGCGTCGAAGGGGTGCTCGATCTGCTGCGCATCGAGAGCGCACTGGCAGGATCGGGGCGAGGACGGAGATAGCAATCAAGTATCAAGTGTCAAGTGTCAAGTGATCGAGAGTCCTGTTGTCAGTGATCGGGGTTGGAGGTTAAAAGACCTACCGGCAAAAAAGTCCTCCCTCGGCTCCTTCCTTAATCCAGTAATTTCCACTACTTAAGCCTTACGTCCCGCTGGCACGGCGGTTGCTTTGTTTCGCTGCGAAGGAAAAGCAAAGCCTGACCGATGCTGAAAGAACTTCTTTTCGACGCGACGCACATCCCGATCCTGGGACGGGGCCTCGATGCCTACGCCCTCAGGCAGCGCGCTATTGCGTCAAACATCACCAATGCCGAAACACCCGGTTACGAGCGGCGCATCGTCAAGTTCGAGGACCAACTTCGGGAAGCGCTCGGCCAGAAGGCTCTCGCCGGTTCGGGCGACCGCCGCGGCTCGTCCGGGATGCGTCCCGATGCCGTCGAGCCGAAGATCGACTACGATCCCAAGCCGAGCGACATCAACGACCTCAACAATGTCGATATCGACGCCGAGATGGCCGCACTCGCCGAAAACCACATGCAGTTCAACATGGCGGTGCGGCTACTGAAGCATAACTTCGAGATGCTGAACCTCAGCATCCGCGGGCAGTAATATGGAAAAAATTTCCGGCCTCTTCGCTTCGCTGAGGATAAGTTCATCCGGTCTGGCCGCTCAACGCCGGCGAATGAACATCATCGCCGAGAACCTCGCCAACGCCAACACCACCAAGACCGACGAAGGCGGGCCTTACAAGCGCAAGATCGTCCGCTTCTTTGAGCAATTGAAGAGCGCTGAAGTGCGGCGCGGTGCGGCAGAGCAGCGCGACGAGGGCTTAGAATCGACGAGCAGCGGGCATATCAGCGGCGGTTCCGGCAGCCAGGTGCTCCGGCGCACCTATTCCGGGGTTCGGATCGAAGTGGTGCAGGACAAGGCTGAGCCCGAGCGGGTCTATGATCCGACTCATCCCGACGCCGATGAAGCCGGATACGTCGCTATGCCCAAGGTTGACACCATCGTCGAAATGGTCGATATGATCACCGCTGCGCGAGCCTACGAAGCCGGGGTCACGGCTATAAACACGGCCAAGGATATGGCACGCAAGGCTCTGGAAATATAGTCCATGAATTCGACCGAACCGGTTCGTCCCGACTCCTCTGCAGTGCTTGCCTTACGCCGCGCAGCGCTTGAGGAGCAGACCGCCAGGGCTATCCAGCGGGCGCAGAAACAGTATCTGGCTAACAACTTGAACGGGAATTCGCCCCGCCTGCCGGCGCCTGGCCCGGCGCACCTCGGCTCGCGCATCGACGTGGAGGCATAGCCCATGGCTGACAACATCATCCGCCTCGACCAACTCCACCCCCCCCGGCTTCAACCCTCGGAGGTTAGGCCGCTCGCGACTCCGTCGCCTGCCGATCAACCCGGTTTTGGCGATGTCATCAAGAAACTGGTGAGCGACGTCAATTCTGCCCAGCAGTCGGCCGAGACCGCGACCAACCAAATGATGACCGGCGAACTGGAAGACGTCCATCAGGTCGTAGTGGCTATGGAAGAGGCGCAGGTCAGTTTCCGGCTCTTGATGGAAGTGCGCAACCGGATGGTCGAAGCCTACAAAGAAGTGATGCGAATGCAAGTTTGATATATATGGCTTCAATCTTCTGGTCTTAGGCTTGAATGTCATGGCTTTAGGCTGATCCGACAACCGATCATTTGCTACGGCTCCAACTTCGTTTTTCAATTACGTTTCCATGCCTTCATTTATCGCCCAAATCGTCACCCTCGTCCGAACGCTCTTCCGCCGACTCCCGGCAGAGAAGCGAACCGGGATGATCGTCTCGTTCCTGCTCATTGCGGGCGCGACAGTGGCGCTCCTGATATGGGCCATCAGGCCGCAGTATAAGGTCCTCTACAGCGATCTATCGCTGGAGGATTCGGGGCAGATCGTCGAAGTCCTGCAGAAGGAAGCGATCCCGTTCAAGTTGGAACAGGAGGGCCGTCGCATCCTGGTGCCGTCGAGCGTCGTATATCAGACGCGTCTGAAGTTGGCGGCGTCCGAACTACCTCGCGAGCATGGCTCGGGTTGGGAACTCTTCGACCGGTCGAATCTCGGCGTTACCGACTTCGTCCAGAAATTGAACTACCGTCGGGCGCTGGAGGGCGAACTGGCGCGTACGATATTGCAACTTGATCCGGTCGAAGCGGTGCGGGTCCATCTGGTCATCCCGGAGGAGAGTCTCTTTCGGGAGAACCGCAAGGAGCCGTCGGCGTCGGTAACATTACGGATGAAGCGCGGCAACCGGCTCGCACAGGCGCAAGTTACCGGTATCGGTTACCTCGTCTCGTCGTCGGTCGAAGGGATGTCGCCGGAGAATGTGACAGTGCTCGATTCGCGAGGCAATATCCTCTCGGAGCGAGTCGAGACGAACCCGCTGGCACGGCTCTCGTCGAGCCAACTCGAACTTCAGCAAAAGGTCGAAGCCAGCCTCGTCCTGAAGGGTCAGGAACTGCTCGACAAGCGCTTCGGGTCCGGCCGGTCGGCGGTGCAGGTAACCGCCCTGCTCAACTTCGAACAGCGCGAGTTGTCCCGGGAGTCCTACGACGCCGACAACCCTGCAGTGCGGTCGGAGGAGATCAACAGCACGACGTCGATGGGCTCGGACACCTCCTCGTCCAATACCCAGTCCCAGATCACAAACTATGAACTTAGCCTGACCCGGGAGCGGACGGTTGGATCGGTAGGGGATATCAGGCGACTCTCGATTGCGGTGATGGTCGATGGAAACTACACGACCACCGGCGAGGGCGATGAAGCTGTCCGGGAGTTCAGCCCGCTGCCGCCCAAGGACCTCGACGAAGTGCGCAACACCATTGTCGCCGCGCTGGGTTACGATGAAACCCGCGGCGACGAGATCAGCGTCGTTTCGGTGCCGTTCCGTTCGGGAGAACTGTTCGACGATGCGCACTTCACCAGCGTCAACCGCTGGGATATGGTCTTCCAATATGGCCAGAAGGTGGTGATGTTCGCGGCCGTCATCATCCTCCTCCTGATGCTGCGCAACTTTGTCCGGCGGGCTCAGGCGACGGCAGCGATGCTGACCGCAGCACCTCAGATTCCGGGTGGACTCGAGCCGGCGATGCAGATTGCCGGAGCAGGGGCAATCGAGCGCCAGGCGCTGCCGCCGCTCGACAGTCCAACCGACGAAGACACTCGCCAGGCGCGGCGCGTTCAGGAACAGATATCGACCTTTGTCTCCGAAAAACCAGACGTCGCGGCCCGGCTGGTGCGGTCGTGGCTGATTGAGGATTAAGCCTCTACCAACCGAAGCACAAGACCCAAATCCCAATTCCAAAATCGTCGTGAACCGTCCTGCCGCCGATAGCGCTACCAGCGTCCGCAAGGCCGCCATCTTTATGATCTCCCTCGGCACCAAAGGCTCAGCCCAGGTGCTTAAACACCTTGCCGAAGAAGAGATCGAGAAACTACTCGCCGAGATCTCGCGCATCCGGACGCTCCAGCCGGTCGAACTGGAGAACGTCCAGGGCGAGTTTCAGCAAATGGTGATGGCGCAGCAGTTCATCGCTTCGGGTGGCCTCAATTTCGCCCAAGACGCACTAAAGGAAGCGCTTGGCGAGTCTAAGGCGCTCGACATCCTCCGCCGCGTCCAGTCGGCTTTGCAGGTGAAGGGGTTTAACGTCTTGAAGCACGTCGATACGAATCAGTTGCTCGCCTTCCTCCAAAAAGAGCATCCCCAGACCATAGCACTTGTCCTGACCCAGTTGACTCCGCAGCAAGCCGCCAATCTGCTGACCGAGCTGCCCTCGTCAACCCAGATCGACGTGGTGCATCGCATCGCCCGGATGGAGCGCGTTTCACCCGACACCTTGAACGCCGTTGAAAAGGTGCTCGAGACGCACATCGATTTCTCCCAGGGCGCGTCGGCTTTCGGCGGGGTCAAGAACGCCGCCGAGATGCTCAATATGGTCGGACAGCGCTACGAGAAGCATATCCTGAGCGGCATTTCGCGGGAGAATCCGAACCTCGCCGTCGAGATCAAGAACCTGATGTTCGTCTTCGAGGACATCATCGCCCTCGACGACCGGGCGATCCAGCGGGTTCTGAAGGAGGTTGACAATAAAGACCTGGCAATGGCACTCAAAGCCTGCAGTGACGACCTGAAGAAGAAGATCCTGGCAAATATGTCGAAGCGCGCCTCGGAGATGATTGCCGAGGAACTGGAGTATATGGGCCCGGTGCGGCTGCGGGAGGTTGAGGAAGTCCAGCAGAAGATCATCGACGTCATCCGGCGCCTCGAAGACGACGGAGAAATCGTCCTGGCGAGCCATTCCGCCGACGACCAGTTGGTATGATGATACTATTAAGAAGCGTCCGGTCGCACTCATGTGCTGGGCGGACGTCCTCGTCCGCCCGCATCACATCTTCACGCCACACGCCGGTCAGGTGCGACCGGCATGCACAACATCATATATCCTTGTGCTTCAACTATAGAATACTGCGATGCCGAACGTAGCCGCCCGCATCGAACGGGGCACCTGGAGGCCTTCGGAGGGGCGGCTGATCGTCGATATCCGGCCCGATGGGTTCGTTACTCCCGAGGAACGAGAGCGGGAGCGGCTGCTGAATGAAGTCCGCGCTGAGGAAGCGGTTCAGCGACGCATCGAGGAGGCATGCCGGAAAGCCTTCGATGAAGGCTATCGCAAAGGTCTCGCCGATGGCCGCGCCGACGTAGCCGCTGAGCGTGAACTGCTAACCGGGATGTTCGGTGAGATCGAGGAGGGCCTCGAAATGGTTTGGAATAGTGCGCGTAGGGAATTGGGGGAGTTAGCCCTCGCCATTGCCCGCCGGGTGATCGGCGAACTCGCGGAGACGAAAGGCGAACTGGCGAAGCATCTCGCGCTCGAACTGCTCGGCAAACTGAAGGATCAAGCCCGGATCGCAGTGGTCGTCAATCCCGACGATGCCGGGGCGCTGCGCGCCGCCGAGGTCGATCTCTACCGCGTCGCCGAAGGCGTCCGGTCCATCGAAATCGTCGAGCGCGATGCGCTGCCGCGCGGAGCGGTGTTGCTTGAGGGGGACTACGGCGCGATACACCTTAGGCCGCTCGATCAGATCGAGCAGGTCGGGCGGACAATGTTGGGAATGTAGAATGAAGAATTCAGCATTTGATTCAAGAGCGCAGAGTTGCGAGTGAGAGCATGAGTTCGTTGCCGGCACCAAATCCCGCGCTATGGTTCGACCAGTGGCGAAGAGCGGTCGACAAAGCGCCTCAATATCGCGCTGTCGGTCGCGTTCGACAGGTCATCGGACTGGTGATCGAATCGGAAGGTCCGGCGGTTTCGGTCGGCGACCGCTGCACCATCGCGAGCCGCCGCAACGGCGCGGTGCTCGCCGAGGTCGTGGGCTTTCGAGGCAGTCGGGTGCTGCTGATGCCGGTGGGGGAAATGGACGGCGTCGCGCCGGGCAGCGAGGTCGTCGCGGCGGGCGATCCGTTCACGGTGTCGGTGGGGGAGAACATGCTCGGACGGGTCGTAGGCGGTCTGGGGCAGCCGATCGACCATAAAGGGCCGATACCGGGCGGCATCCCGCGCCCGATCCACGCCTCGCCACCCGATCCGCTGAAACGCCGACCGGTTCGCGAACCTCTTGCCACCGGCATCCGCGCCGTCGATGCGATGCTCACCTGCGGCAAGGGCCAGCGCTTCGGCATCTTTGCCGGATCAGGCGTCGGCAAGTCGGTGCTAATGGGGATGGTGGCGCGCTACACTTCAGCCGATGTCAATGTAATCGCTCTGATTGGCGAACGGGGCCGGGAGGTGGGCGAATTCGTCGAAAAAAGCCTCGGTCCGGAGGGTCTCAAGCGGTCGGTGGTGGTAGCCGTAACCTCGGACCAGCCGGCCTTGATGAGGATCAAGGGGGGGATGACGGCGACGACGATTGCCGAATACTTTCGCGACCAGGGCGCTGATGTGA
>VGIQ01000002.1 GCA_016867835.1 Calditrichota bacterium
CGACCTCAAGTTGTTCGGCGACCATTCTCCCGATGATGCCGCCGCCGAGGAGCATAATGTTACGTGCCGGTGGCGAGACGCGCCCGGTCAGAGCAAAGACTGAATCGATGTTCCCGGCTTTGCATATGGCATAGACGATGTCGTGCGCGGCAAGCGTCTGACTGCCGGTCGGAATGATCGTCGTCCCGCCGCGATTAATCCCTACTAATCGGAAGTTGAGGTCTTCGCCGGTCGGCGTCAAATCCTTTAGCGCCCGACCGATGATCGGCGACTCGGCGGTCAACCTGATGCCGACCAGCAGAATACGGCTGTCGGCACATTCGACGATGTCGAGGGCGTCCGGATAGCGAATGAGCCGGACGACCTCGTGAGCGGCTTCGAGTTCGGGATGGATCACCTGGTCGATGCCGAGCGCGGCGAGCGAAACCGGCGTGCCGGGACGGGAATACTCCTGATTGCGTACCCGCGCGATCCGCTTCGGCACCCCCAGTTCCCGCGCCAGCATACAGGAAACGATGTTAACCTCATCGACATTGGTAACGGCCAGGACGAGGTCCGAATCCTGCACCCCGGCATCGAGCAGCACCCGGATCGAGGTCGCGTTGCCGCGCACAGCGAGGACGTCCATGCTGCTCTGCGCCTGGTCGATCAAGTCCTGACGCTGCTCGATAATGGTAACGGCGTGCCCGTCCCATGAGAGCGACCGTGCCAAATGCAAGCCGACTGAGCCGGCGCCGACAATGACGATCTTCACGCTGGAAGTTCCTTATACTGCCGAAATGTGCGTCGATCCACCAAGATAGGGCCGAAGGACCGGCGGCACTGCCAGGACGCCTTCGTCCGTCTGGTAGTTCTCCAGGATCGCAACCATAAGCCGCGAGGTCGCCAGCCCCGAGCCGTTCAAGGTGTGAACATAGTCCGTTTTGCCGGTCGCTGCGCTGCGGAAGCGGATGTTCGCCCGGCGGGCTTGAAAGGCCTCGCAGTTGCTGCACGACGAAACCTCGAGCCATTTCCCGACGACCGGCGCCCAGCACTCGAGGTCGTAGCAAGCCGCGGCGTTGAAGCCCATGTCACCGGCGCAGAGACGCAGCACCCGGTAGGGAAGTTCGAGACGCTTCAGAGCCTCTTCGGCGTGGCCAACCAGTTCTTCCAAAGCCTCATAAGACCGGTCGGGGTGCTCGAAGCGGACCAGTTCGACCTTGTTGAACTGATGCACCCTCAGGAAGCCGCGCGTCGCCTGCCCATAGGAGCCGCTCTCGCGCCGGAAACAGGGCGAGTAAGCCGTGTAGCGAAGGGGCAGCGCGGCTTCGGGGAGCACTTCGTCGCGGTGCAGGTTGACCAGCGTAACCTCGGAGGTCGGAATGAGGAAGAGGTCTTCCTGCTCTATGTGATACATATCGTCCTCGAGGCGCGGGATTTGGCCCGAGCCGGTCATCGTCTCGCGCGAGCCGAGGAAGGGGGTCATCATCTCGCGGTAGTGATGCTCGCCGGTCTGGAGGTCGAGGAGGAAGTTGATCAGGGCGCGCTCGAGGCGCGCTCCGGCGCCCGTCCAGACCGGGAAGCCCGAGCCGGCGATCTTGCTGCCGCGCTTGAAGTCAAGGAGACCGAGCCGCTCGGCGAAGTCGAGGTGGTCGAGGGCCCCGGCAACGGGCGCGGCAGTATCGCCTACGGTGCGGACGACGACGTTGGCTGAGGCATCCCGGCCGTCGGGAGTCGAATCGGCCGGAAGGTTGGGGAGGCTGAGGAGGATCGCGTCGATCGCCTGATCGAGGTCGCGGACGGCGGCTTCGCCGGCTTGGATTTGGTCGCCGATAGCGCGAACCTCCTCTTCGAGGGCGCTCGTATCGCCGCCGCGCCGCTTCTCTTCACCAACCCGCTTCGAGGCGAGGTTGCGCGCTTGGCGCAGGGCGTCGAACGTTGTCGTCCGCTCGCGTCTCTGCCGGTCAAGGTCGAGCAGCCGGCTAAGATCGGGCTTCTCGCCGCGCCGTTCAAGTCGGCTCCGAAAGGCCTCCGGATTCTGCCTGATGTCACGTAAAAAGTGCATTGTTATTCAAGAAGTAAGTATAATTCGAGGATGGTCTCGCACCGGCATCTACTGGAGACGATGAGCGTTATAGCCGGCTTCGTCATCCCCGCGTAGGAGTCTGTCCGAGAATGTGAATCTGTGGTGTCAGGTGTCCCCACCTGACACCAGCGTCTTTTATTTACAATAGCATACCGTCGGGTGAAGACACCCGACGGCACCTTGACACTTGTGGTGTCAGGTGTCCCCACCTGACACCAGCGTCTTTTATTTGCAATCGCATACCGTCGGGTGAGGACACCCGACAGCACCTTGACTCGGTTCCCGCCTGCGCGGGAACGATGCCCTTTTTCGTAATACTCTCAAGTTGAATCCACACCCTGAGAAATGCCAAGACGGCTTTCCCCATATCCTTTGCTATCAGTGTCCTTTGCCGCGCAGCATCTTCATCAGCGTCGCGAGGAGAATCTTGAAGTCGAGGGCCAGCGAGATATGGTCGATGTAGAAGAGGTCGTAGCGCGTCTTTTCGATCACATCGGCGAGCGACTCGTCATACTTGTGCCGGACCTGCGCCCAGCCGGTGATACCGGGCCGGACGCGGAGACGGCGCTCGTAGAGCGGCACCTTGGTGCGAAACGACTCGACGAACTGACGCCGCTCCGGGCGCGGGCCGATGAGCGACATCTGCCCCCTCAGGACATTGAAGAACTGGGGCAGTTCATCGAGGTGCGTCCGGCGCAGGAACCTGCCGACGCGGGTTACCCGGGGGTCGTCTTTCAGCGCCCAGACCGCGCCGGTCTGCTTTTCGGCGTCAGCCGCCATCGAACGGTATTTGTATAGAACGAAGTCCCGGCCGCCTTTGCCGACTCGGCGCTGCGAATAAAAGACTCGCCCCGGCGAGTCGAGTTTAATAGCCAGTCCGATGAACGGGGTCAAAATAACTACGACCAACGACATCACCAGCCCAACGACGATGTCGATCGACCGCTTGACGATCCGCACCCCGGGCGACACCAGATGCGGCGAGACCTCGATCAGCGGCAAGCCGTGGATTTCGACCGTCCCCACCAAGCCGATGACCATTTGGTAGTAGTCGGCTACCAGCATCACCCGCACCGGCAAGGTCGTCAGCCGGTCCAGAATCATCGCTACCTCTGCCGACGATGCCTTGTCGGGAGCGACGAGCACCCATTCGATCCGGTCGCGCTGGATGACCTGCTCGAGGTCGTCAAGTGTTCCGAGGATGGGAAGATCGTCGCCGGTAGTCCCATTATGACTGATGAACCCGGCAACTTGGTAGCCCCAGACCGGTTGATGCCTCAACTGGTCGTAGAGTTGCCTTCCGTTCTCGTTGCAGCCAATGATCAAGGCGCTCGTCAAGTCTTGCCCCCGGCGACGGCGGGCGCGCAGGGTGGTGCTGATCAACAGCCTCCCGCTGCCGACGAGGAGGACCAACCCAATGCCGTAGGAAGCCAGAACGATCTTGGTACGAGTGAGGGGTTCGCCCGGATCGACTGTCGCCAGATAGAGTATCACCACTCCGATAAGGATCGCCTTGGCAAGCGCGACCTGTTCGTCGATGCGGGAGATCACGACGCGCTGCCGGTATAGTCCGCGCAGCCCGAATATCGACCACCAGAAGAGGGTGAGCGGCAGGAGCGCCAGGTTATAGACCGATGCGCCGCCCTGCGCCTGCACCGCCTGAGTCATCGGTAAGGTGGCAAAAAGTCCGCTCGGGAAGCGCAGAAAATAGGCCATCGCCAACGCGAGAGCCGCTGCCGCGCCATCGCTCAGCAGAGTTGTGAATAGTATGGAGCGGCGCATCGTCTATACGGTAGATGTCCGGGCGATCAAATTGCTTACCGCCGTCCAGACCTGTTGCACGGGCAAATCCTCAAGGCAGGCGACATGGTCGAATATACATCCATTGAACACTCCAAAATAACACGGGCTGCAAGGGAGTCCGAGTTGAACGCCAGCCACCGTATCGCCGGGCGGCAGTTTATGTTGGGGGCCGGTCGGGCCGAATATCCCCACGGTCGGCGCCCCGACCGCCGCTGCGATGTGCAGCGGCCCGGAGTCATTCGCTACCACCATCCGGGCGCGCCTCAGCAGTGCCGCCGCAGTCTGAACCGACGTCTGACCGCTAAGGTCATAGACGGCTTCAGTTGCCACATCACGCACTTCCCGACAGACATCCCGGTCGTCTGCACCCCCCAGGAGCAGTGATTTCAAGCCTGCTTCCTGATGCAGCCGATGTGCGATTCCGGCAAATCCCGAAGCGCTCCAGCGCTTTTCACTTGCCGCAACACTCGGATTGCCGCCTCCGCCCGGAAGCAGGACGGCATAGGGTCTCTCGCCGATTCCCCATCGGAATAGCAGCAACCCGGCTGCGCGCTCTGCGTCGTCCGATGTCTGCCATTCGTAACGAAGTTCGGCCCGTCGCGGCGCGGAAGGCGTTTTGCCGGTCAGTTCGTTCACCGCCAGAGCCGCAAGTTCCCACGCGGTCAAAGCACTATGGCGGGCCTCGTCGAGCAGAACCCGGCGGGCGCCAAGGCCAAAGGCATAGAGCCTCCCCGGACTTGCCAGCGCTATGAGACGTTCGATTGCCGGATGCTTGTGAAAAACGACTGCCGCATCGTAATGCTCTCCCCTGAGTCGCGCGGCAAGTCCTATTATATTGACCGCATTGCGCCAGGGACGGGCGAATATCCACCGGTGCGGGATGACGATCCGCCTGTCGAAGCAGGGATTGGCTTCTCCCGCCGGAGCCGCCCAATCGGTCGTCAGCAGCGTCAGTTCGGCGTCGGGAAGGCTCTCGCGCAGGAGCCGAATCGCCGGAGACGCAATCACCAGATCCCCGAGGGCGTGCAGTTTGACGACGAGGACTTTCACTGCGAAACTGTTGCTACCAGACTTTTGCGCGGCGGGCGAAGATGCCGTTCAAAATAGCCGGGTATCAGCAGCGAGGCGAGCGATAGTCGATAGCCGCGCATTCGCTCCCGGAAGCCCGGGGTGGCAAACAACAGAATCGCCAGGATCATCCTCGCGAAAGTGGCTATGCACCAGACGATCCGCGTCATCTCTCCGGCCAACCGCCCGAAGTGTTTCCTAACAAAGAGATAACGGCTCCAGTTGGCGGAAGCCATCGCCACCGGAGCCGTGAACCGGCTGGAGCCGCCGCCGATATGCTTTACCCTGGCAAGCGGCTCATAGTGCGTTTCCCAACCTGCGAGGGCGAGACGAAATTGCAGATCCTCTTCCTCCGAATAGAGGAAGAAGCGCTCGTCCATCAACCCGACTTCGTCGAGAGCGCTTCTGCGCAGCAGCAACGCGGCGCCGATCAGCCGCTCAACCCGAACGGATTTGGACGGCGCCTTCCAGAGCAGAGTCCGGGCGCCGTCGATCCGGTTCAGCGGCAGCACCCGTTGCAGCGAAAGTGCATACCAGACCGCCATACCCGGCGTCATGAACGGCTCCGGCCAATGCAACCGGTTGGGACGGTCGTCATCCATTCCGGGACCGACGCACCCGACCCGGCTATGCGCATCGAGATAGGAGACAAGCGAATCTAACGCCCCCGGTTGCAGGATCGCATCGGGATTGAGCAGCAAGACCCACTCGCCCGCCGCACGACGCAACCCGAGGTTGTTCCCGGCGGCGAAGCCTCCGTTCTCACCGGACCGAATCAGCGACACTTCGGGATGAAGTTGTTCAACGAGATCGGCCGTCCCGTCCGGGGAGTCGTTATCGACGACGATGACCTTGACCGCACTTGAGCCCGACACCCGCACGACCGATGCGAGGCACTCCGCAATCGTCTCGCGCGAACGATAGGTAACGACGACAACGGTTCCGGGACTAATGGCGGCGCTCGCTGAGAAGTTGACGGTAGAGCCGGTGATATTGCCGGGCGCTAAGGGAGATGTCGAGGTGGCGGCGGGCGTAATCCCGGCACCGCCGGCGGACTGCCGGCAAGTCGGCATGCAGTTCCCTCACGGCGGCAAAGGAGACTGGATCGTCGGGATCGACAAAGATCCCCAACCGGTTCTCAAGGACGGCGTCCCGGATGATGTCGTTCAGGCCGTCGTCGATCACCACCGGAACTCCCGCAGAGAGGTACTCGGCATACTTCACCGGCCAGTTACCATCCTCCCGCCCCGGTAATAGCGCCAACGTGTAGCGGCCGATCACTTTGCGCAGGTCCGTGGGAGCGAGCGCCGACAGGCTCCACTCCTCACGCTCCAGCCCGGCTTTAGTCAGTCCCGCGGCTACCTTGTCGGGTGCATAGCGAGTGTGCAGGACAAGGCGCGCCCCGGGCAGATGCGGCTTGAGCATTCCGAACCATCGCCCGATGCGCTCGGGAGGGTAGTAGTAGGCTTCCATCTCCCCCACAAAGACGACCCGGGGCGGACTGTCGGGGCTGTCATAGACAGTATAATCCGACGTCAGCGTCCGGCTGGGAACGAACCTGACCCTCCGGGCGCCTCTACTTCGATACCTCTTGCAATAGTCCGGCGTTACGCCGATCGTGTATCCGGCTTCGGCGACGATTTCCCGTTCCTTCCTGCGCCAGAATAGATAGGTCGCCCCCCCCGGGTTCCAGCGGCCGCTGGAGACCATTTCCTCGGGATAGAAGTTGCGGGGATCGAACAGATGTCGAGTCCCCAACTTCCTCGATGTCCAGTGAGCCAGTAATCCGGCAGCGTAACCACGGGAATGAACTACGTTTATCCGGCGCGACCGGGCAATCCACCAGGCTATCGGGAGCGTCCATAGGAAAAGCAAATACTGCATCGAAAGCGGCCAGTTCGATGCCGCCGGAGTGATGCGGAGGATCAGTTCGATATCGCGGTCCCGCAGTTCCTGCCGGGCTATCGCAAAGAGACTCCGGCGCCGAGCATAGAGGCGCGGGCTGACGAAGGAGAGCAAAGTAACTGCCTCGACACCGGACAATCCGCGCAGACTCTGAAGCATCTCCACCACCTGGCTCCGGACGATACCGCTGTCGATAAGGCTCTCCCCCACTACAATATAGAGCAGTCGTAAAGGCGTCGGTTCCAATCCGTCACCGGCGAAGAGAGCGTCTTACCAGCAGCCAATCTTCTCGTCGAGCGACCAGAACATCGCGCGCCGTAACTCCCGATTCTCGCAGGAAGAAATAGAGGAACATACTCCCGGTAAGAAAATGCGTTCCTGTCGATGCCAGGGCGGCGCCCATTATACCGAGTCGCGGAATTAGGATTAGTCCGGCAGCGACATTCAGAACAAATGTAATGACCGAGACAATGACCGAATAATGAGGTTTCCCCCGACCGATCAGATCCCCGGCGAGCATCGTGGCAAGTGTCAGGACAACCGCGCCGGGAACAAGCACTGCCAGCGGCTTGTATGCCGGTATGAATGCCGGGCCAAAGAGAAGGTATATCAAAGGGTAGCCGAATATCACCAAGGCGCATCCGGCAAGCAAGGTCAAAGCAAAGCCAATGCGCACCAGGAGAGGAGTCATTTGGTTGCCGGCATCGTCGCTCCGCTGCGCCACATACGGCAGAAGCACCTGTCCTATCGCCGCTGGAAGATAACGAAGACCGACCAGAATCGCCGCAGCCAGCGAATAATAGCCCACCTCAGAGCGGGACATAAAGAACGCGATGATAAACAGGTCGAAGCGCGATCGCAGGAATGAAAGGACATTGCTCAAATGAAACGATATCCCGAAACGCAGCATAGCGAGCAGAGATGGAATATCAAGGCGAAGTCCGCCGACCTCCCGGATGGAATTGGTGAGCAATAAAATACCGGCCGTCAGAATCGCCAGTCCCCAAAGCGCGATTGCAGTTTCAACAGAGGCCCCGCCGGCAATCCAAACCAAGGCCATGGTGGACACAAAGATCATTTCCCGCGAGACCATAATGAGATTCATCTTGAAAATGCGGTCGAAGCCTATCAGCATACTGTTTCCGTATTCGAGCAGCAACAGCGGGAGAACAGTCACCGTCGCCATCATCAGCAACCGGTCGGATACGAGAGGTATGAACCGGTCCCGCACCGTCGGCATAAAAAGCATCGCCAGCGCCGTCCATAAAAAGCCCCATAGCACCGTAAAAAAAAGACTATTACCGGCTACCGAAGAGCGATTCACGGGCTGCCGTCCGATGAAGTAACTGCATGCCGATCCATAGGATAAATGCCCGATATTGGCAAGGGACATAGCTACCAGCATGGTCAGCGAGAGCAGTCCCTTGCCGTCCGGACCGAGGGCTCGAGCGATGACGATCTGCCCGACCAACCCGACGGCAAAGGTCCCGAATTGCCCCCCCAGAGCGCTGATCAGTTTACTACGCAGTCTGTTGGTGGCAATTCCCGACGCTCTTTCGACTGGTGAGTCCGTCAAGTTTGTGGCTCGCCTGCCAGGCTATCATTCGCCATCAATCGGGATTGGAAGCCCAGCAGAGCAAACAACAGGACCGCCGTCAGACCCGAAACATAGGCATCGACGAGCGATGCGACCATCAGTGCCACAATCGCACCGTTGATAGCCAGAACCATCCTCCGCCTCGACGGATCGGCTTCTTTTGAGGCGGTCTTCAACCAGCCGTGTGCCCGTCGCAACATCGATAAAATCATATAGGTCAACAACAGCAGCGCAATGATTCCATAATCGAGCAGCCACTTGAGATACATGTTATGGATATGTATTCCCATGGTGAGGCTCTTGGGAAACATCTCAATATAGATCTTCCGGAAACTTTCCAGACCGATTCCCCAAAACCAGTTGTCGGCAATCAAGCCGGCGCTGTTCATCCAGACCTCAATTCGTCCTACCGCAGACCAATCTGCGATTACCCCCCGACCCAGGAGCATGGACATCCGCTCGAAAATGAGCGTTGGCATAGCGATAAGTGCTGCAATCACAAGCGGTAGGAAGAGCCTTAATACCTTCCGATCAAACCTCGCAATATAGGCTATGGCTATCAGTGTGGCCAACATGATCGCTCGCGTCTGGGTTACTAGCAATCCGATAAAAATGCCTGCACTGATCAACAGGTTGGCAATCCGATGCGAAGCCTGTTGCGCATAGACCGTCTCCAGGAGCGCCAGCGGCAGCACCAGCCCATAAGCCGCGGCTACCAGATTGTAGGAAGACCAGCCAAAGGCAATCCGCTCCAGGCCGGCGGTCAGGTAGTATCCCAGACTAAAGTAACCCACCAGCGCAAAGATCGCGGTTATATACCTCAATACGAATTTGATCTCCCGGCGCTGCCAGTCCGTATTTTGAAGAAAAATAAAGACCGCAAGCGGATAGTAAAGGCTGAATAGAAGTGAGGTCCGGGCATGCAGAAACTGCTCTGCGCGCATAAAAGCCACAACCGACAGCGGAAACAGCAGCAGCAGCGCACCCCAATAAGGAAAATAGAGTTCCAGGCGGCCTTCCCGCAGCCAGGTCAGGACGAATGAGAGCAATAACAGAAACGCAAAGCCGTGAAAGACATAACTTTCCGAACTCAGGAACATAAGAGGAAGGAACAGCATCACGTAAGTCTTGAAGTGACTTAGCGACACCAGGAAGGCAATTCCGGCTATGAATAGGGCGGGAAGAACGCCGTAGGATGAATCCTCCACCGCGAGTCCGGCAGTTAGCGACAGCGCCAAAATGAACGGCACTGCGATGAGGAATGGTCTAATCCCGATACTTAATGTCATGCCGCCGGACAAAGGCCCATCTACTCGCTGGAACCGATTCTTGAACGCCGACCCGGTAAGCCGATCCCCATGATTCTTTGCCAGATTTGAGGATGTCTCTCAGGTAACCCCTGCCAATATTCGATCATAGCAATCGCAAGCAAAGTCAGCACCATTGCTGCGACGACGGATACGGTAACGATCATCCTGCGGGCGGGACGGCTCTTCTTGTTCGGGACATAGGCTCTATCGAGAACCTGGACATTGGCAGACTCTCGCTCCTCCTGGATCCTTGCCGATTCATACTGCGGATATGTGAACTCGAGCAGACTTGACTGCACCCGGATGCGCCGCATAATGTCCACGTAGGTCCGGGAAATATGAGGCATGGTCTGGAGTCCCATATAGAGTTGTCCTTCGCCGCTGTCGATGAGACTCCTCGTGCGCGCCTCGATTTCCGCTGCCGTAAGGCGAAGTTGTCGAACCGCCGGATGCTGCGGCCCAAGATTGGCTGCCAGGACATCGACCTTGATGCTGGCCGACAGTTGCTCGGCTTTGAGGTCTGCCAGGGTGTTTATCAGCGCGCCGGTCTGCTCGTTGATGGCGATCGCATTGTTGACAAGTTGGAATCGCACCAACGAGTCTTGAAGCGTGGCCAGGCTGTCGATGATGCCGGTTAATCTTTTCTCTATGAATATGCGGCTCTTACGGGCGCTCTCTGAGGTGATGTCGCGATAAATGCGATCGAGTTCCTCGACTGCACCGTTGGCGATCTCCGCGGCAAGTTCTGCCGATCGCTCCTCATAACTTAACTCTATCGAGCGATCTTTCCGCGTCGTGACCAGAAAGCGAGCATTGAACTGCCGGATGATCTCCTCCGGAAAGATGTCGGAGGGGAGTTGATAGACCTTGCTTAGGTCGTAACGCTTGATCAGGCGCTCCCGCAACTCCCGGCTGCCCAGGATCGTCTCATAAATCTCATCGGTGGGAACTTCAAGTCCGAAACTGACCGCCGCAGAAGCGAGATCCTTGGAAAGAAAGCCCGGCAATCCGCTGCTGCTACCCGAAGGCGGCAAAACGACCGTCGTTGCCCGATACCAGACCGGCAACATAAACGAAACGACGGAAGTAAGCACCGCTGCGGCTACAAAGTTCAAGATGAACAGTTTGCGCCAGCGGTAGATGAGCGAGGCCAGATCGATCAGGTTGATGACGCCGGAGCGCTTGACGGTCGAGTCTTCCGACCGGCTTAAGGATTGCAGTTCTTGCATTATTCTTATTGAATTTCGTAACGATAGCCGGCAGCGAGGTGAAATCTCACCGGCAGTATGGATGACCGGTCAAACGTGTAGCCTCCGGCGACGGTCCAGCCGGGTCGGAACTCGTATAGCCCGGCAAGTTCGAGGACATTACGATAGGTGCGTCGACCGGATAAAAAGGGCGCCCCTGACCGGGGCGATCCTGCCGCCGGAACGTCGTCAATGGAGGCTCCACGGTCGCCCTGCCTCCAATGCGTGTAGGAACCCTTTAGTTCGACCTCCCGCCATGGCCGATATGACCCTTGAATAGTCAATCGGTCACTATTGGAGGGCTGTGCCAGACCGAGTGGCGTCTCCCAATGGGAATACCGGTTGACCGGGTAATTATGGCTGTGGACAAAAGGATCGAGCCGGGCGTATTCGAGCCCCGCTTCAAGCCCGTTCAGTCCCAACCTTGAGGAGCGCATTCCGGCCAGGTACCCTAACTTATTCCCCGGATCACCGCGTCCCAAAGTCGAAGTCCTCAGGTCGTCGATCAGGAGCGCGCCGTAGAAGGTCGCCCTGTCCCGGAGGATCACTTTGAAATCGCCGGACATAAGGACGTTGTCAAAGTCTCCGTTCGAGTGCTGCGCTGCGTAATAGAATTGAATCGGGCTGATATATGCCGGATCGAAACCCCGCTCTCCCCATACCACCGCCTCATTCACGGCAAAAAGCCCCCAGTCGGATACGGCGATCTCGAGCCGGTGAAGCACCAGATGCTTCGGGACAAAGTCGAGCCGGATATGGCCTTCGCGCGTCGTGTAGAGGGTGTCGCCGACGACCCCGTAGGGCGACAAACTGCCCACCATCCACCCGTACCGGACGCCGCGTCCAAAGTCGGCTTCCAGTCGCAACTGATCGAACGGCTGGGCTGCTCCCCCTATCAGGACATTAGCCTCCCGCCCCGGACCCCAACTAACCCGGTCGCGGCCCAGGGTCACGTCGAGCCTCCGCCAACGGTAGTTGATATATGCCTCGACGGCATCATAGTAGGTCTCGCTGGCGCCCTGAAGAGGTCCGACATACCCGGGCGCATGGGTCAGCAGTTGATCCCGGCGATGATAAGGCCCGTTGCCTCGCTCGGTGTGATCGACGAACCTGAAGCCGGCGCCCAGTCCTTCCCACCGGGCAGCGAACTGCAATCCCGTCCCGCGGCGCAGAATGTTCTTGCGACCGGCATCGAAACGCACCGCTCCGATGGGATCCAAGTTAAAGTAGCCGGCTTCCGAGCAAGCGCTATAAAGCCTCCAGTGCGGGCTCGCCAGCGCCGGCCCGGGCGCGTAGTCGGCCGGCCTGAGGCGCCTCTCGGGTGACTCCCGCATTCCCTCCCGGTCGGCTATATCAAAGGCATACTCACGCAGGTAATAATCGAGGTCTCGCTTCAGGATAGGGTCGTCCAGGGATTCGTAGTCCGCCGCGATGACCATCAAGTGGCGTCCGATGTCTGAACGGGCTGCCGGCCGCATGGTTGTTGCGTTCGGGAGCAGTATCCCTCGCTCAACGGCACGGTCGAGAAACCTGTAAATGGGATCCCCGACCGGGACGGCCGCTGAACCTGCCGCCAGGGCCCGAATTGCCGCGGCAAAGACCACCAGTGCGATCGCCGCCGCTTTAATCACCGCTTGCCGTATTGGCGATGGTAATACTCCTGATAAGCACCGCTTGCAACCGACTCGATCCAGTCTGCATTCTCGACATACCAACGAATCGTTGCCGGCAGAGCCTCTTCAAATCGGTGTCCCGGACGCCAGCCCAGTTCCTTTTCAGCACGGTCGGTTGCCATCGCATACCGCCGGTCGTGACCGGGACGGTCGGTCACGTGACGAATCAGCGACTCCGGCTTGCCGAGTGCGGCAAGCGCCTGTCTGACGATGGCGATGTTTGGCATCTCGGCATGTCCGCCAAGGTTATAGACTTCGCCCGGCTTGCCACGTTCAAATGCATTCAGCAATCCCCGGCAATGATCCTCGACATAGATCCAGTCCCGTACCTGCATGCCGTCGCCATAGACCGGGATGATCCGGTCCGAGAGGGCATTGCGGATAATGAGGGGAATCAACTTTTCCGGGAACTGATAAGGCCCGTAGTTGTTCGAGCAGCGCGTGATGACGACGGGTAGTCCGTAAGTTGCGAAATAGGCTTTGGCTAGTAAATCGGCGCCGGCTTTCGAGGCCGAGTAGGGACTGTTCGGCGCGAGTGGCAAGTCCTCGTGGAACGGCGGATCGTCGGGCGATAGCGAGCCATATACCTCATCGGTGGAAACGAGGAGAAAACGACCGACACCTATCTGACGTGCCATTTCGAGCAGCACCTGGGTCCCAAGGACATTGGTGCGCAGGAACGGTGCCGCATCGAGGATCGAACGGTCCACGTGCGACTCGGCCGCCAGATGGAACACTCCGGAGCAACCCTCCATCGCCGCGCGAACGACTTCCGAATCGCAGATGTCGCCCTTGACGAAACGGTACCGGGGATGCGCCTCGACGTCGGCCAGGGACTGGAGATTCCCGGCGTAAGTCAGAGCATCAAGGTTGACGAGTTCCCAATCGGGACGTTCGCCCAGGAGAAAGCGGATCAGGTTTGAGCCGATGAAACCGGCTCCGCCGGTGATGAGAATGCGCTTCAATAACGAATCTGGTTAATCTACCGATTGCAACCGGCAATGCCAGCGTGGCAACATCGATTTCACGCCCGGAAGCGCTTGCAAGGTCCCGAGCCGGGTGCAATCCTGTAATTTATTCTTTATATTGGAACTTGTCAATCCAACGCCGCAGCATCGGGCGTTTCAGCAGGGAATGTAGGAAGGCCGAGGTCGAAATGCCCACACGGGAGATTCTCATCGTCGATGATGACGATGACGTTCGCGAGATGTTGGCAAGTTATCTGGAACTGAAAGGTTGCTCGGTTGCCGCTGTCAGCGCGGTGGAGCCGGCCTTCAAGCACCTCCGCGGCGAAGCCGTTTGCGATCTATTGCTGATCGACGGCACTCTGCCTGGAATGGAGGGATTCGAAGCACTGCAGCAGATCGCGGAACTGCGGCCGGGGCTTCCGGTGGTGCTCGCTTCGGGTCTGCCGGCTGCGGAGTATGAAGCCATAGCCTTTCGCTACGGCGCGTCTGCCTACCTGCAAAAGCCATTCGACCTGAAGCGACTCGATGCGCTAATTGAAGACCTGGCTGTAGAGAAACGTTCGTCCTGAACCTTCACCGGCGGCTTTGTCGCCGCGCTGCAAGACGACTTTACTTCGGTGCCGGGAGCACCAGAGTCCGCAGTTCGCTCATCTCCTCCATCGCATACCGCACCCCTTCCCGTCCAAAACCCGATTCCTTGACCCCGCCGTAAGGGAAGTTATCGACCCTGTAGGTTGGCACGTCGTCGATGATAATGCCGCCTGTTTCGAGCCGGCTGAAAGCCATCATTGCCCGTTTGATATCGCGGGTGAAAACACCGGCTTGCAGACCGAACTTCCAACTATTGACCCGTTCCAGCGCTTCGTCGAAGGTGACGAACCGGGATACGACCGTGACCGGCCCAAAGGCCTCCTCCGCAACGATCCGGCACTCCCCCGGGACGTCGGTCAAGATAGCCGGACTAATGCGACTGCCATCTCGCTCGCCTCCGGTCAGGAGGATTCCCCCGGCTTGCACCGCTTCACCAATCCACTCTTCGATCCGAACCGCTTCCGACTCCGCGATCAGCGCAGCGACTTCGGTCGTCTCGTCGAGCGGATCGCCCAACTTAAGTCCTTCCACCAGCGGGACGAACTTCGCCATAAAGTCATCATAGACACTATTTGCGACGAGGACGTTCTGCACTGAAATGCAGATCTGCCCGGTATGGGCATACCCCCCGACGGCGATGCGCCGAGCCGCATGGTCGAGGTCGGCGGTCTCATCGACGATGGCAGCGGCGTTGCCGCCCAGTTCGAGGCAGACGCGCCTCCGCCAGGCACGCCGCTTGATCCCCCAGCCGACTTCTGCCGAGCCGGTGAAGGTTACCAGTTGCACCCGGGGATCCTCCACCAGCGGATCGGACAGGGCAGCCGGAGCCGGGAGGACATTGAACGCACCTTCGGGCAGTCCGGCTTCGATGAGCACCTGTCGCAACATCAACGCAGTAAGCGGCGTGTAACTGGCCGGCTTCAGGTTGATCGCGCAGCCGGTGGCGATGGCGGGCGCGACCTTATGCGCGACCAGATTGAGCGGGAAATTGAAAGGCGCAATGCCGGTTACCAGCCCGACCGGGATCTTACGCACCAGCGCCACCCGGTCTCCCGCCGCGGGAGTAATGTCGAGCGGCAGAAGTTCGCCGCCCCAACCGCGAGCGGCCTCCCCGGCAAGGGTGAAGGTGGACTCGGCACGCGTAGCCTCGGCGCGGGCTTCCCGTATCGGCTTGCCGCCTTCGAGGGCGATCATTCGGGCGAACTCCTCGCGCTTTTCACGCAGGAGAGATGCCGCCTTGAGAAGTATCTCCGCGCGCTGGTAGTTGCGCAGCGAGCGCATCGTTAGGGCCGCCTTGGCTCCGACCTCAAGCGCCCGGGAGATGTCGTCCAGCCCTGCGAAGTGACACTCGCCGACGATTTCTCCCGACCAGGGGCTGCGCACCGCCCGAAAATCAGAACCCCCTGTCATTTGTCCCGCAATTAGTGGCATTCGAACAGTATCTGCCTTTCTCCCTTTATCCTTTATCCTTTATCCCTCCAAAAGCCCCGCCCCCCGACCGTAAGGCAGCCGGGGGGCGGCAGAGGTTCGTCGGAAGTGCCTGGCCCGGTTTACCGGACGAGCACCGCCTTCTGGCTGGCCTCGAAATTCCCGGCGCGCATCTTGATGATGTAGATGCCCGAGGTGAGGCCTTCGGCATTCCAGTTCAGTTCATACTGCCCGGCTTGCAGCGAACCGGTCTGGAGTGTGGCGACCTTGCGGCCGTGCATATCCCAGACGGCGATCTCGACTGCTTCCGAATGCGGCAGCCCGAACTTCAGCGTCGTGCCGCTGTTGAACGGATTCGGGTACGCCGGCGCCATCGTGAAGACCTGCGGAATCTCGGGTTGAGACGACTGCTTCACTTCAAGCGGCGGGATGTTGAACCGGAACGGCGCATTAGCCGCTCGCGACAGCACCCGCGCGGAGTCGAAAGCGCTCACCCACCACTCGATCGCCTGGGCGATATGCCGGTTGTCCTCCCGACGCTGCCGGGTGAGGGTGTCGAGTATCGGCTGGAACGGCAGCGGCGGCAGACGCAAGGTGTCGAGGTTGCGGGACGTATCGGGGGCGAAGGGATACTGCACGGTATCGCCGGCCGCGCCACCAACCAGACGGAAGGTTACGGCATAGAATGTCGTATCGACCTCCCACCGGTTCGGGATCGCACTCGACCAGGCAAACTGCAGCGATCCAAGCGAGTCGGGATCATACTGGATGGCGTGGTTGTTAGGCGGATCCACCAGATTGAAGGCTTGCGGCGGGTCGTTGAGCGGCCGCACCCGGAAGTTGAAGGCGTAGGCTGAATCTCCGCCTTGCCCTTCGGCGACCCCGGTTGAGTCGAGCGCCCAGACCTGCACCCGCGCTTCGCCGTTCTCCAGATGCGCGGTGTTGAAGTTAGGCGTCAACTGGTAGGTGAACCGCTTCTGGGCGTCGTTCGTGATGACGAACCGGAAAAGCCGCACCAGATTCGTATCCTGCGGTGTGGCAACGAAGAAACTGCACGACGCGGTCCGGTTATCGACGTCGGAAATGAGCGCCACCAGACTGGCCGCGATCTGAATCACCGGCTCGGGGTTATTGTTGACGGTGGTATCCTCGCGGACGTTCCGGTTGGCAATGGCGTTGGCGCGATAGCCCGGGCGGTCGTTGACGTGCTCCACATTTACAAGGAAAGCGACAGTATCACCCACTGCCCCGTCGTGACCGCGCACCCGCACCCGCAGCGGCATGTCGTAGTTGTGCGTCGAATCGCGGGTGAAGAAGTTAGCGGTCGGCTGAGCCGAGAGGATGCCGTTGTTGATCTGCAACTGCAACGGCGCCGGCGGCGCGATGAGTTGGAACTGGATGTTTTGCCCGTCGGGGTCCTGCCAGAGGCCGTTCAGGTCTTGAATGTCCTCCCGCGCCTGATCCTCGCGCATTTCAACATCCTGCAGGTCGCGCTGGCGCACCGGGGGCCGGTTCACATCGGCAATGCGCAGATCGACCCGAATCTGGTCCGTAGCGTTGGCGCGATCGGTCACCGTGAACTGCGGCGTATAGTTGCCCGACTCGTTGAACTGCGGAGTCCAGACAAAGGTCATCGAACCGTCGCCGTTGTCGGCGAACTGCGGACCGTCCTGCGGCAAGCCGCCCCGGTCATTCATCGTCCAGACCAACTGGTTGGCTTGATCTTCGACATCCTGGGCACTGAATGAGAACCGCATTTCGACGCCTTCCCGGCCGTCCCGACGCACCTGGGCGCTGTCGGGAGCGATCACCGGGTTGTCGTTGACGGCGTTGACTACCACCGCAAACTGATAGAGCGTCTCCCCTCCCCGGCCATCGCGGGCGAAGAGCGAGCAGGCGATCTGGCCGTTGAAGTTGAGAGCCGGCTTGATCCGCAGTTCCGGACGGTTGTTCCGGACCATAATCCGGAGCGAGTCGAGTTGCTGCGGGTCGCGCCGACGCACTTCATAACTGAGCGCGTCGCCGTCAGGATCACGGAACATCGTATCGACGAGGGCGTAGGTCGCGACGGCCGCATCCTCGTTCATTGTAACCCGGTTGTCAGCAAAAGCCCCGATCCGTTGCGGCACGCGGTTGACGTCGGCGATGTTGATCACCGCCGTAGCCTGATCCCGCTGGTTGTTGTTGAACGCGCTGAAGTAGAGTTTATACTGACCGGATGCGTCGAAGTTGGCATCCCACTGGAAGTTCGCGGTGTTGTTGCGGTTGTCGGCGAATTGAATATTGCCGCGGTTGGCGTTGGGCAGATCGATGAGCCGCCACTGGTTGTTTTGGAAAACTTGGGAACTATCCCACGCGAACGCCATTTGGCCCGGAGCGTTGGCAAGCGTCAACTGGAACGCTGCGCGCTCGTTCTCCCGAATGTTGACCGCGTTCGGCGGGTTGACCCGGAAGACGTTGGCGACATTGAGCGTGATTGCGGTAAAGTCGTTGGCAGTCCAGTTAAGTTCGCCTTCGACGACCTCAATCTCAGGCTCGTATTCCCGTCGCTGGGAGGCATCCCAAATCCGGAACGTCATCTCTTCGCCGGCCCGGAAGCCGTTGATCAGGATTCGCTCGTCGGCGTCGTCGCCCCACGCCGAGAGGCCGACGCCTTCGCCCGGGTTGGTGACGATGCCCGCTCCGGCGCAGTGCCCGGCGGGAGTGAAGACCGCAAACTCGTCGTTGACGTCGGCCGGCGCACCGCCCATATTGAACTCGACCGCCAGCACGCTATGGTTCTGGTCGGTCTCAAAATACTGGAAGTGGAAGGGCTGGCCCTGATTGTTCAGGATATTGGTGCCCGAGCCGCAGGGATTGAAGGGGAATTGCGGACGGCGCGCATCATCGCTAAAGACAGTCAGAATGCCCTCATAAGCGAAGACCCGTGCCGGCTCGAAGGTCACTTCGACATCGAAGCCTTCGCCCGGACGGACGACGCGATCCTGATTGTTGAAGTTGTGGGTGATGGTGTTGAAGTTCGAGGCGATCCGGCTGACCGTCAGATCGACGCCGCCATTGTTGCTGATCCGGAAGGTGTGCCTGACGGCTTGCCCTACCCGCACCGGCCCGAACTGCCAGACTGGAGGATCGACGACGATCTCTGCCGCATCGACCTCGCTCTGCCCGCGCAGGTTGAGACGCGTGAAGCCGTTCGACTCCCAGGCGCGGGGGCCTTCCGTCCAACTCACTTCGGGGACAATCTCCTGGCGCGTGGCGCGGTCATACATCCGGAAGGCAAAGGCGTCGCCATTGCGGAAGCCGTCGTCGAACGGGGTGTTGACGTCGTCGCCCCAGCAGGCGACAGCGACCCGTCCTTCTTCCTCCATAACTGCCGCCCCGGCGCATAGTCCTCGCGGCGTGAAGACCCCGACCTCGTTGCCGCGCGCAAAGGGCTGTTCGTTACCCTGCACGGTAACGAGAATCACCTGCTCACAAAGCAGGGTGTGGTTGACGTTGGTGGCGAGGGCGTTGAAACGGGTCTGGGAGGCGGTGCCGTGCCCGCGCAGCGCAAAGGCGATGTCGCCGTTGTTCGGGTCATCGGAGATGATGTTGATTTGCCCGTTATAGACCTGAGCCTGTTGTGGCGAGAACGTGATCGTCAGTTCATACTGATTGCCCGGATCGACCTCGCGCGGCTGGCCCGGCCAGTTCGTAGCAAAGCCGTTCCCCTGCAGGCGAACATCGTCGATCCTCAGCCGCCCGCCGCCGCGATTGGTCATCACCAGGACATAGTTGTAGTTCCCGCCTATGCGCTGGACGCCGAAGTAATGGTTGGCGCGCGGCAGAACCAGTTCCGGCTCGCGCACCTGATCGACGCCAAGCCCGAAGAGGTCGATGTAGAGCACCGAATCGACCGGGTCGCTGGAACGAAGCGTCAGTCGCCCCGCGTAATCGACCTCGGCCGATGGCGCAAAGGTCACGGTGATGTCGCGCCCGTCTCCGACGCCGATATCGAACTCGCCTTCGAAGTCGGTGGTGAACTCGTTCATATCTGTGGCGACGTCTTCGACCGTCAGAACGCCCTGGCCGCGGTTGGTAATGCGGAAGGTCCAGTCCTCGGTGCTGCCGACCTCAACCTGACCGTAAAAATTGCGATGATCGGATAGTTCGATATCCGGTGCGGCGACGACCCGCCCCGCCAGTCGCAGAACTGAGAACTCGCCGGTGAAGACTTCGGGACCTTCGACCCATTCGGCCGCAGCCCAAGCCTCGACGCGGGCGTCCGCATCCCAGACCTTGAAGCGGAATGCCTCGTTGACGTTAAAGCCGTCGATGAGGTCGGTGTCTTCATCGTCACCCATTGCCGCCATGCCGACCCGTCCGTCGTTGCCGATCACACCGCCGCCGGCGCAATAGCCGCCGCGGGTAAAGACGCCGACCTCGCTCCTGGCGCCAAGCGCGTTGCCATCGAGCGTCGCTTCGACAACCAGCAGCGAATGGTTGAAGCCGGTCGTATAGTAACGGAAGTGCCGGCCGTCGGCTTGAGTCGCAACACCCCCGACCATGGCCGTGATTTCGCCGTTCTCGGGATCATTCGATGCCACCGTCAGCGTTGCATTGTAGAACCCCTCGGCTCCAGGTCCAAAGGTAACCGGGACATAGAGATAATCGCCCGGCCGGACGCGCTGTTCGACGTTGGGGAAGTTCACGTTGAAGGCCTGATGATCGCTGGAGACGCTCTGCACCATCAGGTCGCTGCCGCCGCTGTTGAGGATGACCATCCGCCAGGACGCAGCCTGACCGACAGAGACATTGCCGTAGAAGTGCTCTTCCTCGTAGAGGCCAATCGAGGGCGGCTCGCCCGGCTCGACGCCTTCACCCAAAAGTCGGACCGAGACTTCGCCCTGATCCGGATCGTTGCTCGATATGGTGAGGCTGCCTTCATAGGCCTGCGCCGCGGCCGGCCGGAAGGTAACGACCACCTGGGCGTTGCCGTCGGGAGCGACGCGCAGTTCGTCATCGAAATCGGTGGTGAAGACGTTGTTATCGGATGATATTTCGGAGACGACCAGGGTCTGGTCGCCGTTATTGCCGATGAAAAGCGACCAGTTGCGCGCCTGATCGATGAGGACGCGGCCAAAGCTGCGCTCGTTTGCCGAGAGGACGATATTGGGCGGGGCGGCGGCTTCGCCGGAGCCGGTCAGCGATATCGTAACCTGATCGTTGTCCGGGTCATCGCTGACGATCGTAAGCGTCTCGTCCCAACTGTCCACCTCTTCCGGCGCAAAGGTCACGGTGAAGTCCCGTGCTGCTCCGGCGGCGATCTCAACCTCGCCCTGGAAGTTAACCGCGAACGGCCCGCCGCCTATGGACATATCTGAAACGGTGAGCGTGGCGCGGCCGCGATTTTGCACGGTGAAGGTCTGTTCGGCGACCCGCCCAACCCGGACGGCGCCGAAGTCAAGTCCTTCTACAGAAACGCTTATGTCGGGCACGGCTTCACCGCGCGCGGCTTCAAGGCTCAGGGCAACGAAACTGTTGCCCTCAAAGACCGGATTGCCGTCCACCACTTCGCTGATGTCGGCGAGGAGTTCTTCGTCGGCATCACGGTCCCAGACCCGGAACGCCAGTTGTTCGCCGGCGCGAAATCCGGGCACCCGCCCCTCGACTTGCCAGGCCGCAATTCCGACCGGAAAACCGTTATTGTCAACTGCAGACGCACCGGCACAATCGCCACCGGGGGTGAAGACTCCGATTTCGTCGCGCGCCACGAGATCTTCGCCGTCAAGTGTGCATGACATCACCAGGATGCTCATGTTGACGTCCGTCTCGGTGTAGCGGAAATAATCCAGTGCCGCAGCATTGTTCGCGGCAGTCAGGAGCAGTCCACCCGTAAGCGTAACGAGAAGTGATTGCAAGCGCTTCATTGTTCCTCCAGAAAGAGTCGAGGTGTAAGATGCCCAAAGATAGGGCAAAAGAGGCGTTCTGTCAAGCCCCATATTGAAAATCAGTCGGCCCTGAATTGCAAGATAGCCTTGTCCAACTCCCTCTGAGGTGCGTCAAATCACCTGCCCTTGGATAAGGATGTATGACTGCTCCGGTCACCTGCCGGTCGGGTCAAACCTACCCCCCATGAAACCGTTTTGTTCTACCGCAACAGATGGAGCGGCGTCGTCCGCCGAATCCCGCGTCCTTCAAGTTGCAGGAAATAGGACCCGGCCGGCAAGACTCCGAGGTCCAATGCCAGGGCGCTGCGTCCCGCTTCGAACCGGCGGCTGGCGACGGTGCGGATGCGACGACCGGCGGGGTCGGTGAGCACCAGTCGGTAGTCCCCGCTTTGCGCAATACCGAGTTCAATCCGGACGGCGCCGTTGGTCGGATTGGGATGGATACGTAGAAAGTCGTAGGCAACCGGGTTCGCCGGTCCCCGCACCGCATTGTAAGGATCGTTGGACAGTAGAAAACGCGTTTCGCCGCCGGTGCGGTAGGCGGTATCGCCCTGCGTGATTTCCCATTCGAGCGGTTGGTGCTCGGCATCGGGACGGAAGTAGTAGGTCGAATCGTCGCGACGATAACGCAAATAAAAGGCGAGCGCTTCACCGGCTTGATATCCATCCACGGTATCTTCGGTCGCCGGGTCGTCGGCATAAGCCCAGCCGGAAGCCTCGCCGGCTTCAGCATTCCAAATCAGAACCCCGACCGGACGGTCGTCGGGAGCGACGATGGCGATCTGATCCAGATCCGCCGGCGCCATTGCCTCTTCGAGCCAGAAAACCTCGATGCCCGAGCAGGTGAACCGGTGGCGCCCGCCGGTCGCCCGCACCGACCACTCAGCGCCGCCCTCGCGCAAATCTACGATCATCAGGCCATTCGGCTGCCAGACTTCCTCGCCCTGCAGGACGAAGACGCCCTCGAGGTTGATTTCTGTCTCTGCCGAAACGTCCCAGTAGGCGAACCGGATCGGCTCACCGGCGCGGAATCCGTCGATCTCTTCAGTCAGGGCGTCGTCGCCCCAAGCCGGAAGCCCGGCCGGGAATCTATCGACGACCGCTCCGCCGCCGCAGACGCCGTCGGGAGTGAAGAGCCCGATCTCGTCGTCCGCACTCCAGTGCAGGCTGACGAGGAAGATGTCCCGCACCAGTATCGACATGTTGACGTCGGTGGTGTCGAAGTCGTAGTGCGACGCCATCGCCGCCCCGGGCAGCAGGGCACAAAAAATAAGTATGTATTTACAGATGTTCCGGATCAATGATACTCCCTTGAATATTCGAACAAGGTCCCCCCTCGTCGTTCCCTCCGGTATTCGCGTCCGGCGCTACTGACGCCGGATAGATAATCTCTTCCTGCCCTAAAGATAGGGCTATGGTTCGCCCGACGCAACGCATTGCAGCATTCAGTATTGCCAACATTGCGCAGCCTATCGCATCAGGACGACCTTCATCTGCCGACGGTCGCTTCCGAGTTGCACTTCGAGCATATAAATCCCGCTTGGCCAGATCTCCCCGTTGATCGTCCAAAAATGCCAACCGGCAACATAGGTCCGCCTACCGGTGTCGTGAACAACCCGACCGGCGAGGTCGTGCACGCGGAGTCGAGTCCAAGCCGCTTCCGGTAGTCCGAACCGGACCACCGTCCGGGCATTGAAGGGATTGGGCCAGGCCGGCGACAGTTCCGGAGAAGCGGGCAGTCCTTCCTTCCAACCCGTAACCGCGATAACGGCAAAAGCATCCGCTGCCCAGACCAACCGGCCGTCAAGCGCCTCTGACGTCCCCTTCCGGAGGCCGGTTTCAGTCGCAAGATAAATCTCGAACGACTCGCCGTCCTGCGCGCCATCGATTTTACCGGTCAGAGGATCGTCTCCCATTAGCGCTACGCCGAGCGCTTCGCCGGTCCAGTTGCCTTCGCCGATGACAACGCCCGACTCACCCGCCGTGCGAACGACGACCTTCGTTCCCGATTCGATATCGGGCGGAAGCGAGACCAGCAGCAGGCTCATGTCCGACCCGGTCGGGCGGACACGAGGCGGCGGTGCGTTGAAGTCTCCCGGAAGCGCAGCCAATTCCCCGGCTTGATAGACCAGATCGCGCGCCTGGCGCATCTTGATCCGGTAGCCCTGACCGGGGAGCATCGTCCGCATCCCAAAGAAGCCGAACGGCGGCGCAATGAAGTCCCCGGCGCCGTTCTTGGCGATTACGATGTCGTCCATGATCCGCGCCAGCGCCGTCTCGGTCGCGACCGGCCGGTCGAGGAGGTAACTGACTGAATTCCAACTCTGAATCAGCGGGATCGCCTGATTGGCCGGGATGCGTTCGCCGGTTACGATGAAACTGTCCCCCTCCGAAACATTAACCTGATAGGCCGAGAGCGCGTCCCAAGGTCCGAGGTTAATGAAGTTCCAGCGCGGCGACCAGAACCTCCCGAGTCCGTCCTTGACCAACAGCAAGTGTTCGCGCTGGAGCACCGGGCCGAGCAGCAGCCGGATATCGGTCTCCACCGGCCGGACAAAGGATGAGACGAGGTTCCAACCCCGCGCGAGCGGGACCGTCTGATGCACCGGAATAGCCGCGGCGAGGCTCACCGTCGCCTCCGCTCCGACCTGAAAGAAGGGTATGCCCTCAGCATATTCGGCAATGGCGACATACTCCCGCCCCGATACGGCATCCCAAAGCCGGAAGGCGAGCGCGTCGCCGGGCAGGAAGGCTCCGCCGTGGTGGAAGAGCGTCAGGTCGAGCGGACGACCGAGCCAGCGCGCCAGACCGCCGACCCGATTGCGCGGCGATATCGCGGCGATCTCGCTGCTGATGGCGAGGTTTTGGCCCAACAGCGACGCCGCCTCTATATGAATGATCATTCCTTCGTCGCCTTCGTCAGGAACGTTGAAATGACGGAAACCTTCGATCACATCGACGCGGACGGGCAGAATGGCTTGCGCTGCACCTTCAGACCAGAACGCGACGTCGGCGGTCAGGATTTCACCACCCCGCGCACCTTGCGGCACGCCTAATGTCAGGTCGAACTCGACCGTCTCATCCGGCTCGATCCCGCCTTCCAGCGGCTCAACGACGATCCACGACACGCGCGGCTGGATCTCGAGCCCGGTCAGGAACTGCGGCGACGTGCCATGCACCAGTCCGAGCACCCAGCGGCCTCGATCCCAATCGCCGGTGATGAACGCCCCCGTCGGAGGCCCGCCGTAGGTGTGGACTGATTCGATCCGGTCGGACTCCGGGTCGGCGCGATAGATGCCGGTCGTGCCGTCCGGTTCGAAGTTGAGCGCGTAAAGGTGCATCCCCTGACCGTCTCCGGGATGCCACGCCAAACCATAGACCCCTCGCAAGCCGTGACCATCCCAGCGGACGAGCACCTCGCCGTCGCGGTTCACCAGATACCAGGGCTGATCCCACTCGGTCGCCCAGAAACCGTCCTCGCCCGGATCCCAGGCCAGCGCGCGATTGACCTGAAGCGGCGCGCCGCGCTGCGAACCGGCAGCGGCGCCGTCGGGTCGGAAGGCGTAGATGAGGCTGTCCTGGGAGCCGTAGAGCAGCGTCCCGTCGGTCGCGAGGTCGCGCAGTCCCCAACCGGTCAGCCGTTGCAGCGGCTGGGCAAAGGTGCGCGACAGCCGTCCGTCTTCGGTCATTACGCCGATCTGCGCGCCGCGTGACGGATCGAAAGCCGACACGAAGAACTTCCCGTTCAGGAACTCGGCTCCCATAACCCTCGCGAGTCCGGTGATCTGGCGGATGTCGTATTGGAACAGGCGCTCCCAGGGCTCGTCGCGACCGGGGGCATTTCCGTCGGCGGGCCTAAGACCCCGTCCGGGAGCGTCGCGCCAGCCGCCCGAGGGGGTGATCCGGATGCGCCAGTCAAGCGGCAGTTGGCCCTCGTTGGTTACGCTGAAGCCGACCCCAATCTGTTCGTTCCCGCCCAGCGAGAACTGAACACTGTCCGGTGCGAGCGCAACCGTCGGCCGGTCGAGGTCGAAGTCGAGCCGCAAACTGTCGCGCGCGGCCAGGTCCAGCGCCATTTCTGAAGCGCGATAACCCGGCTTGGTTGCCGTAAAGGTCACCCGGCCCGGCAGCAGACCGGTGATCCGGTAGGAGCCGTTCTGCCCGGTCAAAACTGAGCCGCGGGTCGTCGTGACGAGGGCTCCGGCCAGTGCTGCGCCTTCCAGATCGCGCACGAAGCCGTAAGCCTGCGCATAGACGGCGACCGTCGTCCCCCACAGCGTCAGGTCGTCGATATACCAGCCCGGATACCAGTTGATGTCGTCATCCGAGGCGAACCGGAAGCGCAACCTAATGCCCCGCCCAAGGTAGGGCGAGAGATCGGCGGTTACCAATTGCCAGTCGCCGTTTGCGCCGGTCCAGCCGGGGAGGTTTTGCAGCGCGCCGACGCTCTGGTCGGGATACCCGCCGGCCGGCTCGAGCAGCGTCCAGGGCCCGCCATCGACCGAAATCTGCAACTGCCCGCCGTCATGGCTCGCTTCGGTCGCATACCAATGATAGAACTCGACGCGAGCGGTGCGCGAAGTGACGATATACTCGTTGACGGTAGTCAGAAACCACTCGGCGCTGTTATCGTAGCGTCCTTGACCGGGCCGTGTCGCCCAGGCGTAACGGCCCCGGTTGGCCCGTCCCGGCCCGGTGCGGTTATTGACGTTGCCGAGCGCTGAACTGCGGCTCCAGGAACCGAACGGCGACGGCGAAAAGACCGCGACGAGCGCACTTTCAAAGTCATAGTATTGACCGAGTCCGACCGGAAGGAGGGTGTCGCGCGGCGCGCTGCGGTTGGGAACTTCGTCGAGGGCTATGAAATGGAACGTCTTCCAGCCTTCCTGACCATCCTGAATGGAGCCGCGATAGATCAGTTCCTCGCGGACGGTGGCAACCGCCTGGCCGTCGATGGAGACCTCGCAGCCTGCATAGTCGATGCACTGCGTGCCGTCGGCGTTGATGGCGGGGGCCGTCCAGGAGACGGTGTAGTCAGCGCCGCTGCGCTGAAGGGCGATCGCTCCTACCCGGCCCGGCGGCATGTTAGCGCGCCCGGCGACTTCCGGCCCCTCAATCCGAGATTCATCCTGATAGAAAGCGTCGATCCGGTAGCGATATTCGTGGTCCTCGTTTTCGCTGCCGACCACGTGGGTGTAAGTCCGGAGATCGGTCTCTTCGACCAGTTCATCATCGACAAAGACCGAATAGAACTCGGGCGGATCGCGCCGCGGCAGCCGGTTGCGGTCCGGCATGCGAACGACTTCCGGAAGTCCCGGCACGATAACCGGCACGCCTGGAACCGGACAGAGAACAACCTCCGGCGAGGCTTTGGCAAAGACCTCATCCGCAGCCCGTAGCCGGCGCTCCGGCGCAATGTCGCGCTCTTCGCCATCCTGATAGCGATAGACCGTCGCGCGCATGATCGGATCGCCGGGCAATCCGTTATAAAGTCGCCAGACGCCGTCAAGCCGCAAATAGACCGACCCGGGGGTGTCGAACGCCGGATCGAGCCCGACCGCTTCGACCCGCGGCGGGACGTTGTCGGGGTTGTTGTCGGGATGCTGGCTCCAACCGAAGAAGAAGTTCCCGGACAGGAAGCGCAGCGTCCGCGGCAGGAGGGTCGTAGTCCCGTTGACGGAGTTGTTCAGAATCTGCTGCGACCAGAGCAGTTCCCCCGGCAGGCCGGTGTTGGGGTCTTCGGCGAAGACATAGAAGAAGATCTGTTGATACTGGCCATCGGGCCAGAAAGCGCCGTTGAAGTCGGCGTTGCGGATCTGATAGAGGGTCAGCGCGGCGATGTCGTATTCGCCTTCTACCCGGTATTTGACCGCCGTTATGTCGTCGCGGCCGCGCAGGTAGAAGCCGTTGGCGAGGACGCCGGTGTCGTAGCGCAGGACGGTCGTGTCTCCGTCAATACCGGGAGGCAGCCAGGACAGGCGAATCTGGCTGTCGGAGTAACCGTTGGCGACGATGCCGCGAACCGCCATCCGGTCGTCGAGGATGAAATTCGCTTCCGATTCGCTGTCGTCCTGAACCTCGACTTCAACCTCCCGGTCGGCCTGCCAGCCCCGCATCCTGGCGACGATCCGGTACCGGCCTGGCGGCACCAACAGGTCGTAGGCTCCGGCATTATCGGTGGTGTCGATCCCGCGCGCCCGGCCATTCTCCGTTACCGCACTCACCTCAACACCTGCCAGTCCGGCCTGATTGTCATAGACCGACACGGCGCGTCCGACGACCCGGCCAAAGGGGAGATGCTGCATTTGAAAGTTTCGCTCGATCTCGGCGTCGGCGGCAACGGCAAAAGAATCGCTGGCGTAGGCAGCAAATCCGGGCATCGTTGCGGTGAGGCGGTAGCGGCCCGGGAAGATATTGGTGAAGACAAACCGGCCTACGAAGTCGGGCTGCACGGTCCGGTTGTTGAGGCTTACCCGAGCCAGGAAGGGCATCGCTTCGCGGTCGAAGGTTACCTGTCCAAAGAGCCGTCCCGGACCGCCGTGCACGGTAAGTGTGATAGGAGCCGCGATGATCTCGCCGCGCCGCAGGTCGTGCACCTCCATCCGCGCTTCGCGAAGGCCTTCAAGGTAGTAGGAGCCATCGAATCCGACGGTCAGTTCGGTCGAGCCTTGCGCAGCGACCGCTCCGGCTCCGGGACTTACCGTCACCCAGTTCGCACGGGGGTGCAGTTCATAGATCTTCAGAAGGTCGCGCGACCGGCCTTGAATGACCACGCCGAGCATCCAGGTGCGCGTATCGTAGAGATAGGTAATGAAAGCGCCGCCGGGGAAGCCCTCCTCGGGCGCAGCGGTTACGAGTTGCCGCACCAACTGCCGGGTGCGCGGATTCCAGCGATAGATAGCCGCTCCGCCGTCGTCGGACTCCTGATTGTGGATATAGAGGTGCATCCCGTCGGGATCGGCCGGATTCCAGGCCATTCCCATCACCCCGCGCAGGCCGTGCGCAGTGTAGCGGTCGAGCACCTGACCGGTGGCGGACATGCGAATCCAACTATTGTCCCGGTCGCCGATCCAATAGGTTGAATCGGACGGCACCCAGGCTACGGCGCGGGAAAGCGGGAGCGGCGAAGCAGCCAGTTCCCCGTCCCGGACGCCGGTCGTCGGATTGAAACGCTGAAGGCGGCTCGCATAGGCACCATAAACGAAGCGTCCGTCGTAGGTGAGATCGCGGATGCCCCAACCGGTCGCCTCGGGAGGCTGATCCGCGGTTCGAACGTGTCGTCCGTCGCGGTCGAACCAGTAGAAGCGCGAGCGCGGATCGAAGGGCCGGCCGAACTCGCCGGCCGTGGTGATGAACTGATAGTCCGCCGGCGCTCCGGTTGCGATCATCGTCGCGCCGTAAAAGTATTGCTCGCCGGTCGGAGCGGTGAGGTCTATGGTGCGCACATGATCCCAGGCCGGGTCGCGGCGGGGGACTTCGTCCTGAGCCTCGTCGAGCATCTCCGGACCGGCATTCTGACGACCGACATTGTAGTCGAGGTAAATCCGGTAGTCGGTCGCCATCGCTCCGTTATTGCGGAGCGTGACGCGAACCTGGGTCGTCGTGCCGAAATCGAGTTCGCCATCGACGTTCTCGGGATCGAGCAGCAATTGGCTGTCATAGATCTCGAGAGCGAAGCCGGTGTTGATCGTCGAATCGGGGAGGATGTCGAGGGCGCGCTCCTGGCTGATGTAGCCGGTTTTCGCTGCGCGCAACGTCCGGCGTCCAACCGGAATGTCGAGAAAACTGGCCTGCCCGTTGCCGGCGGTGAAGGTCGTCCAATTATTGTCGAGCGTTAACTGCGCACCCTCCAGACCGGCGCCGCCGGCGGCATCGACAACCCGGACATTGATGCTGCCGAGCCGCGGCAGGACGAGATCGTCGATGAACCACCCGGCGTAGTCGCGCAGGTTGCTGTCGTCGGACTTAAAGGTGAGCCGGACACGCATCCGCTGGCCGGCAAACTGCGACAAATCGCACGAGACCGGCCTCCAGCCGTTGCTGCGACCGCTGAATGCAGGCCCCTCGTCGAAGGCGAAGACCGCGTTGTCGGGGTAACCGCTGACAGGATAGAGCAGTTCCCACCGCGCGCCGTTGTCGAGGGAGTATTCGATCCGCCCGCCGTCCCAGCCCGGCTCGGTATCGTAGAAGTGCTTAAAGTCGAGGTAGGCGCGGCGCGCCCGGGTAAGGTCGATAACGGGAAGATAGAGATGCCAAGTCGCGAGGTCGCCGTAGGGCCGATTGAGGAGCGTCCCCCAGGCGCGCTGGCCCGAAGCGGCGCCAACCGCAGGTACGCCCCACTCCCAGCCGCCGCGCAGCGGCTGACCCACGAGGCCGCTCCCGTTCTGCTCGAAATCGGTGCTGAAACCGATTGTAAGGGCGGCAATGGGCGTAGCGGATACCGGACCCAGCGGCTCCGAGAGCCGGTCGGGGTCTTCATATCGGGCGCGGATGCTGAATTCATAAGCCCGGCCGTTCTCGAGTTCGATGACCGTGTATTCGGGGACGTTGGTCGCGTCGAGTTCTTCGCCATCGACATAGATGACGTAGCCGGTCAAATCGTCGCGGCGGGGCCGTTCGTGGGCGGCAGCGAGGTGGCGGTTCAGGTCGGTGCGCAGTTCCGCGAGTCGACGGCGGTCGAGGTCGGACGGCTTGCCGCCCTCACGCCGGTCGGCAAGAAGCCGGATCATCCGGCGCAGTTCAAGCATCCTTTGGCGGTCGCCGTCGCCGGGCCGCGGCGGGTCCCACGCGAGGCGGACTTCGCGGTCGTCGACGTCGACTCGCAGGTTGCGGGGAGGCGGGAACTCGGGCGGCGCCGACCGGAAGAACTGAACGATCCGCTCCATCAGAGCCAGTTTTGTCCCGCGCTCGCCATCGACCAGCCCGCCGAACTCGAATGATGCGCCGATGGTGGCATAGGTGAGCCCGTTATAAGCGACCATCCCGACCGCCGGATTGCCGCGATCGACAAAGGTGAAGACGTCGAGCGCTTCTCCCTCGCTGCGAATGTGATCGACGAACTGGTTGAGTTGCGCCTGATAACCGTCGAATATCAGTCCCTCGGCGAGCGTTCCGCGCTGGCCGGTAACCGGCGGCGAAGCCGGCCCGCCGTCCCGAAGGCCTTCGATAAAGAAGCGGGGATGGACGGCGGTCACTTCGTCGCGCGCCCAGGTGTCGCCGCCCTCCAAATAGAGCGACCCGCCGATCCGGAGGTAGTCGTCGAGGATGCGGCCTTCTTCAGCGGTGAGCGCGTGATAAGCCTGACCGTCGAGGCCGTGGTTGCCAAGATTGACGAAGACCGCTTCGTAAGACCGGAGGTCGTTCGGGAGGGCTTGATTGAGGCGCAGTTTCAGGTGCGCGACGCGATGGCCCAACTCGCGCAGCGCAGCGCCCTGCTCATCGCCCGACGTCGTTACGGCTCCGGCGTCCCAAATGAGGAACCTTCCCGGGCCGTGAGTGCTGACCAGAAAGGCGGTCTGGCTCGCCACTTCAATGCCTTCGCCGTCGTGGAGCAGGGTCAAGCCTTGCTCGCCGCCGGAGCCTTCGATGCCGATGCTGCCGGTCGAAAGGTCGAAAGCCTCGCCGACAGTCTGGTATTGCAAGATGATATCCCCGTCGGGCTCGAGGATCACCTGCATGGTGATGGTGTTGTCTGGCGAGCGGCCCTCCTCGACCAGTTCCGCCAGGCGCTGGTATTCAACGATCAGATTGCCGTTCCAGTTGGCGCGGTAGATCGCCGCGCGGCCCCAGAACATCTGGGGATTAAGGTCTTTCCAGTAGAGCGCGATCAGGTTGTCGGGGGGCTGGTCGTCGGGGAGTTCGGCGTGCACGGCATTCTGATAGCCGTCGGCCGGGCCGAAGCCGATAAAGCCATTAGAGGAAATCCAGAACTGGTCGTAGAGGCGGCCGAAGAAGGGAAACCGGAAACCGATGTCGAAGGGGCCTTGAAAGTCGTTGTCGCGGAGATTGACGAGGGGCTCGCCGAGGTCTTCGATCTCGCGCCAGAGGTATTCGGCTTCATAGAGCGCATAACCTCCGGCGTCGTCGCGACGCGGCTGAGCCTGAACGGTCAAGACCGAAGTAAGCAGGCAAAAGGCGGACAGGGTGAGATGAAGCGCGGAGCGTGAAAGTCGCAACGGTATGCCCTCAAGTAGAATCGACAACGGCCGGGTGAACCACATAGCAGCGAAGTAACACCATTACCCACTGACCAGTATGTCAATATAGCAACTTCCAGCCAAAAAACAACTCTATCCCGTCATAAAGAGCCTGCTGAAAGCCTCGACTCATACACGCCGCACGCCCTCGTCCGGCGAGTAATGTGGAGATTGGTGGCGTGCGGACGTCCTCGTCCGCACGCCACCATTAAAGGCACCTTTGTGCCCGAATGGCCTGTCGCGTAGGGGCCGAGGAGACCGAAGGTCTCTTCATGCCCGATTATAAAGGGCAGAATCATCCGCAGGATGATTTTGCCCCAAGCGCAAGATCAAGCGCTCGCGCCTACCGGATAAGCGCCCCCTTTACTCTCAGCACCCGCCCTTCGGAGCGGAGTTCGAAGATGTAAAGCCCTGCCGGGGCGCCTGCGGCATCCCACTCTACGAGGTGCCGGCCCACTTCGAGCCGCCCCCGGTCAAGGAGCGCAACTTGCCGTCCGTTCAGGTCCCGCACCACGAGCGCAACCTCGCCGGGCCGGTCCAGGGTGAAGGCGAGCGTCGTCCGGGGGTTAAACGGATTCGGATAGACCGGCTGCAGAGCAAACGTGTAAGGCGACCAGTCATTGGCCGGAGCCGACGTGGGCGGCGGAATGCGCAGCGACCGCGACGTTGCCGACGGCCTTATCGCGACCCCGTCGGTCGCTTCGACCCGCCAAACGACGGTGAGCGTGTCCCGAATGCCGAACTGCCGCATCAAGGTGTCAAGGTCGCTCACGGCGAGTTCCGTCTCAACTCCAGCCTGCCAGATGAGCGTCGTGTCCTGCTGCCCGGCACGAAACTGGAACCGCAGCGAGTAGTTCACCGCGTCGCCATCGACGTCGTTCGACGCCGTCCAGCGGAACGTCGTCCGGAAGTCCGCCAGGATGGTGCCGTCATCGGGAGCCAGCAGGTTGAAGGCTCCGGGCGCATCGTTGACCGGGCGGACGGTGACCCGGAAGGCTGTTGCGGCTTCCTCGCCGGAGGGATCGCGGGCCGTTACGGTGATCTGGGCGCCGCCCGCCAGGTGGAAGTTGGGCGCCGGATCGACCACCAACAGCGAACCTTGCCGGATGCCCATTCCGAGTCCTCCGGGCGCGCCGGCAAAGGCATACTCGAGCACGTCGCCGTCGGGATCGCTGAAGACGGCACTCAATTCGGCGATTTGGAGTGAGCCGGCGTCCTCATCAAAGACAACGTCTTCGATAGCGCCGTCCAGTTCCGGCCCGCGATTGACGTTGTTGACGGTGACCAGCACCGACACCTCGTCGCTTTCGCCACCGGCATCGACGGCCGTGCAGAGGAAGGTGTATTGCCCTTCGTCATCGAAAGTCGGCGTCCAGAGGAACTCCGCCGTTCCGTCGCCGTTGTCGGTGAATTCCCAACCTTCGGGAAGGTTGCCCGGATCGGACCGCCAGGCGACATCGTCGCCATCCGGATCGTCGGCCCGAAACGGAAGCCGAAGTTCCGCGTTTTCATTGACATCGACGGCGAACCGGTCGTCCTCGGTCGGTTCACGAATTACCGGCGGACGGTTGACGTCGTTCACGGTGATGACCAGGATGATCTCATCGGCTTCGCCGGAGGGATCTTCGACAACAAAGAGCGGGCGATATTCGCCGGCGTCGTCGAACGTCGGCATCCAGCGGAAGGCGGCGGTCCCGTCACCGTTGCCGGTGAACTCCCAGCCGTCGGGCAGTCCGCCTGTATCGGCAAGTTGCCAGACCAGGTCGTCGCCGTCCGGATCATCGGCGGCGAATTCGACGACGAACTCCGCCGCCTCGCTTGCTTCAACCGCGAACACCCCGTCGTCAACCGGCTCGGTGATGACGGGGCTCCGGTTGACGTTGGTGACGACGATGGTCACCTCGACATCGGCAACCGCCTCACCGTCGCTGACCCGGAAGACGGGATCATACTCTCCGGCGTCGTCGGGACCGGTCTGCCAGACAAAGGTCCCGCTGCCGTCGCCGTTATCTTGGAAAGCGGCGTCATCCGGCAAGCCTCCACGGTCGGCAAGGGTCAGTCGTAGGTCGTCGCCGTCGATGTCAGAGGCAGTTAGATCGAACCGGACGACATCGCCTTCGCGGACTTCGATGGGGCGATCGGGAAACTCCGTCCAGACCGGTGGATCGTTGACCGGACGAACAGTTACGCCGAAGGTGTGCGGCGTTTGGGCATCGCGGCGCAGCACGGGGCCGCCGTCGGCGGGCCGAAGCCCTCTCCGGGCCCGAACTTCTTCTGCGGCACCGCCATTGACCCTGAGGGCTGCTCGCGCACCCATCAGGCCTTGACGACCATCGTCGGCAGTGACTGTGATTTCCACTTCGCCGTTGAAGTTGGCATCGGGCTGCAGCGACAGGACGTTGTTGTCGTCGAGTCTGAGGTTCAGGCGCTCGCCGCCTTCGACGGAAAACTGCAGGTCGTCTCCGTCGGGATCGGCGAAGACGTCGTCAAGATCGGCGACGTTGGTCCGGCCGGCATCTTCGTCGATGACCAGATCTTCGATCTCCTGCACGACTATCGGCGCGCGGTTGAGGTCGTCGATGACGATGATAACTTCGGCTTCGACCTCGAATTCACCGTCGGTTAGCGTGAGCATCGCGCGAAACTCCCCGGCATCGTCATAGCCGGTTTGCCACTCGAAGAAGCCGGTGCCGTCACCGCGGTCGGTGAACGCCGCTCCTTCGGGCAGATTGCCGCGGCCAAAGCGAATGGCGAGGTCGTCGCCATCGGGGTCGGATCCTTCGACGTCGAAGTCTATGAAATCGGTCTCGGCGGCACGGATCGGTTCAGGCCGCTGGTCCCAACGCGGCGGGCGATTGGGCTGGAATCCGGTTCCCGTTACCGGGACTTGAACCACCGGCCGGTCGGGGTCGTCCGACTCTATGCTGATCCGGCCGTCGAACCGACCTTCGGCATCGGGGGCAAAGATCACCGCAACGGCAAAATAGCCGCCCGGGTCAACCTGTTGCTCGCCTTCGAACCCGACCTGGAAGGCTTCGTTGTCGCCGGCGACTGCCGAGACCGTTAGGACGCCTTCACCGGCGTTGTGGATTTCCAACTCGAATTCGACTTGAGCACCGATGTTGACGGCTCCGAAATCGTGCCTGTCGGGGATGACGATCCGCGGTTCGAGGCTGGCGGTGAGACGAAAGACGGTGAAGCCGTTTACTTCGAAGGCATCTTCACCATCCACCAGTTCCTTACGAGCCACCCACTCGCGCTCCGCGTCCGCGTCCCAGTAACGGAAGGCAAACGACTCGCCGGCGCGGAAGCCGAGCACGTCGTTATCCCCGGCTTCGTCGCCCCAGGCGGCCAGGCCAAAGGCCTGATCGCCCGGCTCCTCGAGGGTTATTGCCCCCGCGCAAACATTGCCGGGGGTGAAAACGCCGACTTCATCCCCAGCCTCGAGCGGCTCGTCCATCAGGTGTGCCGAGAGGATGAGCAGCGAATGGTTGGCATCTGAAGACCGGTAGAGAAAGTGATCGCCTGCGCGAGGCCGCATTGCCGAGATTGCCAGCACGGCTAAACTGTTGGTCGAGTAGAGACCTTCGCCTTCTTCGTATTCGGCTTCGGCGGCAACCTCGAGGCCTTCCCCGGGCAGCCAGATGCGCCAGGAAATTTCCTCATCGGCGCGAAAGCCTTCGATGACCTCCTGCGTGGTGAAATCGTCGCCCCACGCCGCGAGACCAACGGGGAAGCCATGCACGACGGCGGCTCCGGCGCAGGTGCCGCGCGGCGTGAAGACGCCGATCTCGCTGCCGTCGGGGAGGCGGTCGCCCTCGATCATGGCATCGGTAATGAGCAGCGACATGTTGTTGTCGGTCTGCTCGAAGTCCCAATGAAAGAGCGGCGGCGCGCCTTGTCCGGTCAGAGCAACGTCGACCTCGCCCCGGTCGGGGTCGTCGGAGAAGATCGTCAGGCGGCCCTCGAACTGCGCTTCGTCGTCCGGCTCAAAGTAGATCGTAAGATCGCGCGATTCGCCGACGCCGAGCGCAAAGGCGCCGTCGTCCGCAAGAGTGAAGACCGCGGGGCTGATTGTGAAGCGCTCGACCTGAAGCGGGCTCCCACCAGCGTTGCTGATGCGCAGCGAGGCTTCGCCGCGGCGGCTGACCCGGACCTCTCCAAAGTCGATAAGGTCGGTTGAGAGTTCGATGGCGGGCGGCGCGTCTTCGACGCCGAACCCGGCCAGTTGGACGACGATCCGGGGCCGGTCGGGATCGTCGGAGAGGACGACGACCGACCCGGCGAACTCGCCTCCGGCCGGCGGCGCGAAGTTCACTCCAACCTCAATCTCAGCACCGGGTGCGATCAGAGCGGGCAGTTCCGGAGCCGCGATGTCGAAGGCTTCGCCGTTGAGGGTAATCTCCTCGACCGTGAGATCGGCGTTTCCGGAATTGCCGACTACGAGCATCCATTCCCGCTGGTCGCCTGCGGCCACCCGGCCGAAGTCATAGGCTTCTTCGTTAAGCCGAATCCGGGGGGACTCGCCGGCATGCGCCGAGAGCCGGACGGCAATAAAGCCGTTCGCTTGATAGCGGTTTTCCCCTTCGATGAACTCGGCCTCGGCGGCGAACTCTTCACCCGCTGAGCGATCCCAGTAGCGCCATAAAATGGCCTCATCGGCGCGGAAGCCTTGTATCCCGGCTTCGCTGGGGTCTTCGCCCCATAGTGCCATGCCGACCGGCCATTCGCCATCGAGCGTAACTCCTCCGGCGCAAAGCCCGTCCGGGGTGAAGACGCCGATTTCGTCATCAGCCTCGAGTGATTCGCCGTCCAGCACGGCTTCGGTGATCAGCGCGGACATATTGTCGCCGGTCATTTGATAGCGGAAGTGCTGCCCGACCGGGATGCCGCGTCCCGAGAGCGGAACCTCGACCCGTTCGTTGTTAGGGTCGTTCGAGACGATGACGAGCGAGCCTTCGTATTGCACTGGCTCATCCGGAGTGAAGGAGACGTCCAAAACGATACTCTCGCCCGGTTCGACGGCGAACTCCCCCGAGGGATCGACATTGAAGGTTCTGCCTTCGAAGGCAATGTTCCCTTCAAGGAGGGCTTCGCCTTCGTTGCCGAGGCGGACTTGAGCGACAGCCATCGCTCCCACATCTACCGCCCCGAAGTTGACCTCGCGAGGGTCGAGGACGATTTGCGCTAATGGCTCGGCGATGCCGGCGCCACCCAGCGCGACGAAGACTTCTTCCTGGTCCGGGTCGTTGGAGGCGATAGTGAGAGTGGCTTCGTATTCTGCCACTTCGGACGGCGTGAAGGTAACAGCAACATCGAATGACTCCCCGGGTGCAACGGTCCAGCCCTCGTCGGGGAAATCGGTGGAGAAGGCGTCGTTATCGGAGGCGATGTTCCCTACGGTCAGGTCAGCGCCGCCGACGTTGGATATACTGAACGACCAACCCGCCTGATTGCCGACCGTCACCTGACCGAAGTGGTGCTCCGATTCGGAAAGTTGGATCTGGGCCGGTCGCTCGACCTCGGCTGAGAGCCTGAGGAGCGAAAAACCGTTCGCAGTGAAGACCTCATCGCCCTCCTGGAATTGGGCTTGGGCGGGCACTTCGCGCTCTTCATCCGAGTCCCAGAAGCGGAAAGCGAACCTATCGCCGGCGCGAAAGCCGGGATTCTGACCTTCGACCTGCCAGGCGGCGATGCCGACCGGGAAGCCGTTGTTGTCAACGGTAAAGGCTCCCCCGCAGACGTTGCCGGGGTTGAAGACGCCGATTTCGTCGCCGGCAACGAGGCTTTCGCCGTTAAGCGTCGCCTCGGTTACGAGCAGACTGTGGTTGACGTCGGTCTGCGCAAACCGAAAGTGTTGCGCCAGCAGGGGCAGGGGCGCCAGGGTAAGCAGAAAAGCAAGGCGTAGGAAGTAGTTCGTGGTCATAGATCCTCCGCATGTAGGCCGGAACCGCCGCTGACAGTTACGGCCGATGGACAAGGTAGATGGAGGTAATATAGCGGCTTTCAGTCAAAAGCAAGTTGATACTGCGCACATGGGTGCGATAATGTTCTTGGGTCAGCCTCCAGATTTAAGTTTTGATACGGTGGTAACGTATTCCTCGACCATCCGGCGGACGACCTCTCCGGCTGGGAGCACTTCCTGAATGTCTCCCGCCGCCTCGCCGGCTTCCATATAGCCCTCCACAAGGTCGCCATCGAACGTCCCCCGACGTGCGCGGCCACGGCCGAGCAAGGCGGTCAATTCCTCTTCGGAAGCGCCGTGCGTCTCAGCATCGCGGGCCTTTTGCGCAAACTCGCCCAGCAGCATGCGCGTCGGACTTAACTTCTTCAGCGTCAATGTCGTAGCCGGTTCGCCGGAGGCGACGACGGCCTCCTTATAGGCGTAAGAGGCGGAACTCTCGACGGTGCAGGCGAACCTCGTTCCAACCTGGACGCCGTCGGCGCCCAGTGCCAGCGCGGCAGCAAGACCCCGCCCATCGCGAATACCTCCGGCAGCGAGGATTGGAACGCCGACGTGATCGGCCAGTCGCGCCGTCAAGACGAATGTGGTTACCTCTTCATAGCCATTGTGCCCGCCCGCCTCAGTGCCCTCGCCGACGACGGCATCGACGCCGCGTTCGACGGACTTGAGAGCCAGTTTGAGCGACGGCACGACATGGGTGACGATGCAGCCAGATTCCTTTAATAGCGACGTGAACTTACCGGGATTGCCGGCGGAGGTGAAGACGTTGCGAATTCCACCGTCGAGGGTAACGCGGACGAGGTCGGCGGCATCGTCGCGCATCAGCGGAATGTTGACTCCGAGCGGCCCATCCCAGACGGCGCGGGCATTGGCGATATGCAATGCTAACAGATCGGGCTTCATCGAGCCGGCGCCGATTAGGCCGAGCCCTCCAGCCTGAGATACTGCAACGGCCAACTTCCAGCCCGCAGTCCAGATCATCCCGCCCTGGACTATCGGGTAGCGGATGCCATAGAGCGCGGTGATGCGGGTCGGGAGGGTCTCCGGCAGACCGGCGCGCCCGCCCCCCCCCATAGCGGTGTCAGTGTCTCCCACTACGGACCGACGAGGAGGATGTCGGCTCCGTTGAACTCGAACCAGCCGGGGAACTCGGCGACGGCTTCATACTCCGCCCGGAGCGTCCGCTCGTGCCCCTCCTCAAACTGCGCCAGATAGTAGAGCAGCCGCTGTCCGGAGGGGTCCGACGATCGCCCGGCGGCATCGCGATAGAACTTCGCCGCTTGACGCTCCTTTTCGATAGCGTAGAGCAATATCTCGGGCAGCGGCAGGTTGACGGGGATCGGCGCATAGGAGCGGAGCGCCTTCTTGGGCAGGCGCGGCTTCGCTTCGCCAGTTGAGGCGGCGAGTAATCGGTAGAGCATCTCGCGGTGCGATTCCTCCTCCCTTGCCAGTGCGAGAAATTTCCCCTTGGCGAGGGGATTCTGCACCTTAAGCGCGAGAAGACGGTAGAGTTTGCGGGCCTGGATTTCCTGCGCCACCGCCAGGCCGATCACTTCAACGCCGGTCAGTTCAGGATCGGGCATAAGACTCCATGGAAAGTGCTCAAGTGAGCACGTGCTCGAGAACTCAAGTGGTCAAGTGCTCAAGTGAGCAAGTGAGTAAGTAAATATCAAGGTGCGACCCGATGCCTGACCGGCTCCGTTAGGAGCAACCCTACTTCGCGAGGGCTTCGACAGCGGCGAGAACCTCCTTCGCGTGGCCATCGACTTTGACCGGCGACCATACCCGACGCACGGTCCCGGAGGAATCGATCAGCACCGTAGTGCGGATGACGCCTTCGTATTCCCGCCCATACATAGACTTCGTGCCCCAAACCCCGTAAGCGTTCAGCATCACCTGTGCGGTGTCGGCCAGCAGGGAAAAGGGGAGCGAATGCTCGGCGATGAACTTCGTATGACTCTCAGGCGTGTCGGGACTGACGCCGAGAATCGTTGCGCCGGCCTTTTGGATGCGGGCGTAGTTGTCGCGGAAGTCGCACGACTCCTTGGTGCAGCCGGAGGTGAAGTCCTTCGGGTAGAAGTAGAGCACCAGACTACGGCCCTGGTGGTCGGCCAGCCGGACGACCTTGCTGCTCTCGTCGGGTAGGCCGAAGTCGGGCGCCGGCGATCCGACCTTGGGCAGCGCGGGGGTTGTATCTTCAGGCATGGGGTGATCCTTGGAGTATGCTGGAAACGGCAAAGTGAATAAGCCGCAGACGACGAACATCGCTACGGCGAAACTGGAGTAGGCTTTATTGTGCAAGATTTGGTCCGAACTACTTGACGAGTTCTTATCGCATCACGACCACCTTTATTGCTCTGCGCGCCTGCGGGGTGGTTGCTGTCAAATAATATATGCCGGTGGGAACCCCTTCCCAATCGACTGCGACCCGTATCTGCGTCATGCTGACAGCAAGAGGTTCAAGGTGCGAGGACCATACGACCCGGCCGGCTATATCGAAAAGTTGCAGGTGTGTCGGGAGGCCCTCCAGTATGGTGAACGCGACCGTCCCGCGTCCATTGAGCGGGTTGGGGTGCAGCGAGAGGGTCAGGTCGCTTGAAGCCGCCACCGGAGGAGGCTGCACCCGGGCAACCGTCCCGGTGAGTTCGATCCGGCCGATTTCCCAGCCGCCCATTTCGACTCCCTCATCGGCCCCGAAGCGGAGCCGCACTTTTACCGGACCGGACGGACCGCCTAACAAGACTCGATCCTCCCGCCAGTCGAAACTGCCGTTCCAGCACGGTCCGCCGGGGAACGAGCCGTTATCGACCGCGACGCCGTTGTAGCCGTTTAATGGCGCTGTGCGCCGCCATCCTTCGCCGCGGTTCACTTCGACGATGCCGCCGTCGTAAAGTTGCTCGGCTTCCATCCGGTGGTAGATGCTTAGCCCCGCATCGCTGCCGAAGAGCATGAGCGGCAGTTCAAGCGCGCCGTCCGACATCGGCGGGTAGGAGGTAGTATCGGGCCCGCCAAAGGCGAGACCGCCGGCAAAATCGGGCCCGCCTGCGGTGTCCCACCTCCAGACCGAACGATAGGTCTCCTGAACTGGATAAATTACGGCCCAATAAGCCGAATCGTTCAAATTGGGTGCAAACCGAAAGTCGCTCCGGCAAGGCAGAATCATCATCCCGATCGAGCGGACGACCCCACCGGCTGCCGCTCCGAGTTGGGTGACGACGCCGCCCGAAAGGCGCGGCTCACCGATAATGCTGAATCCCACCGGAACGCTTACGCCGCGAGCGCCGGGAGCAATCGCAGGCAAGGCCGTTTCGGCAGCATCGAATACCAGAGCACTATCGAAAGAGAGCAGCGTAAGGCGTCCGCCGGGACGGAAGCCGTCGCCTCCGTCATTGAAAAGGCTCACGAGGAGACTACCAGACTCGCCCGGCTCGACGAGGTCGTTGCCGTCGCCGGTAGTCTCGTCGAACTGGAAGCCTCCGGCGACCAGCCGGGAACTGCGGACTTCGAGGAACACCCGGTCATACCAGATTTCGCCGTCGTCGGGCTGAAAGACGGCATCGAGCCGCACCCGGTGCCGGTCGGGTGTCTCCGGTGCGATGCGCAGCCGGAAGCCTTCAACGAAAACTTCGTCGCCGGACTCGATCTCACCGATACGGCTCGCCGCGGCGATCAGTTCGACCGCCGGATCGTTCGTCGTCAGTTCAACGCGGATGTCACTTAAAGTCTCGCGGGCGAGGTTGTTCACCAGCAAGGTCATATCGATCTGCTCGCCGGCGTCGGCAATGCCGTCATTGTCGCCGGCGCTGTCATCGACCCAGATGAACTCGGCGGCTCGCAACCCCCGCCGCAGTTTCAGGGTGGGATCGCCGATGTGCGTCATCCCGTAGAACCACGATCGCGCCCAGTTGACGTGCCCCGGCTCGCGTCCATGCAGGGCGAACCACCGGCGAAGGGATTCGCCGAAACTAATGCCGTTTGCCATGTGGCGATAATAGTCGTCGAAGAAGAGCATCCCGCCGACCTTGGCCGGACCGACTGCGCCAAGCGCCGAGGGACTCCGCAAGGCATAGAGCGCCCCCATACAGAGGTTGCGCGAGAGGTTCATCACCGAGCAAGCGAAGAGATTATAGAATAGAACGTTGGGAGCAACCTCCTCGCGCAGATTCCGGAACCGGAAATAGTCGAAAACGCGCCGGTTCTGGGTGTGAAAAGCGTGGGCATCGGCGGTCGAATGGACGGCCACCTGCATCAGTTCGAAGCCGTCGCCGGTCAGGTAGTCGCGGTAGGTCGAAGCGCTTGTAGTCTCAGGCTCCTCTACCAGTTCGACCCGGCCAAACGCGAGACCGATATCCCCGGCCCATTGGTTGGCGACAATTCTCCAGTCGTCATCGATGAATGCAACCGCGCGATGCGGCAAGCGGTGTGCGCCCCGCCGGTAAGCCGATATCCGGTCGAGATATAGCGCCGTGGTGGTGTCTTCGCGGATGCGGCTCAGGTTGTAAGCCGCTATCCGTCCGAGCCAGATGTCGGGCGCCCAGGCACCGCTATGGACATCGTATATGCCGTTGCCCGAAGTGTCCTGCCATTCGCCGTCGAGGTCCATATAGAAGAGGTCGATAGGGAACTCGTGCAAACGCGGGTTGTCGGGGACGTTTTCATTATAGAAGTATTCGCGATCCTCAAACCAGGCGAGAGCGATCTCGCCGCAGAGGACGACGCCCACGAGGTCATCACCGCCCAATTCGATCAAGGTCGCTTTCACGTCAGCAGGCGAGCCACCTTCCAAATTGACCTGGACGACGTCCCAGCCGTCGGCGGCGACTTCCTGAGCGTAGCGCTCAAAGCGCTCCTCCATCTGGTTGAACAAGTTGTTGTTGACGGCGATGACGACGGTGCCCTCTTCGTCGCGACGCGGGAATCGGCGGACGCCTTCGAAGCGGGAGATGCCGAAAACCTCGAGCGGACGTTCGGGGAACCTATTCAGGTATTCGGCGCGGGTGGGAAGCGGCGCTCCGGTCGGATCGCGGGACGGCTCGAGGTGGTAGCGCGACGGCGGAGCCGCAAAGACGAATGCAGAATGTAGAATAAAGAATGCAGAATAAAGAACTAATGCTCGCTTGCAGAACTTCGTGTAACTATGGAGCACTCTTGCACGCGCAGGCGGGCATCCAGTCGAGGAATGCTGGTCTGGTTTCCCGCCTTCGCGGGAACGACTATCATAATACAACCTCTCATTGCAATGAGTCATTATGAAAGCAGAACGATAGGCGATAGAGTCTCCCCTTGACCTATTCCTGCCAAGAGAAGTCTCAGCATTCATCAATCTGCAATTTGCAATTTGCATTCTGCATTCCGCATTATTAATTCTACATTCTTCATTCAGCACACTTCACTCTGCCCCGGCATCGACAGCGTGCAGGAAGACCTCTTCCAGATTAGCGGCATGAAAGCGGTCGCGCAGTTCCGAAAGTGTCCCGGTCGCGGCGATGGTGCCCTTATGGATGATCGCGATGCGGTCGGCCAGGCGCTCGGCTTCGCCCATATCGTGGGTCGAAAGAAGGACGCACTTGCCGTTGTCGCGCGCCGATCTGATGAAGTGGACGATATTGCGCGCCGCCAGGACATCGAGGCCGGAGGTCGGTTCGTCGAGGATCAGGACCGGCGGATCGTGGACGACGGTGCGCGCGATGTTCACCTTCTGGCGCTGGCCGGTCGAGAGTTTGGCGCAGCGGCCGTTCCAGAAGGTGTCCATACCGAGTTCACGCTTCAAGTGTTCGCAACGTTCCGTGAGGAGGCCGTCCGACAGTCCGTTCAAGGCTCCAAAATAGGCGATCGTCTCGGCGGCGGTGAGGCGTCCATAGAGGCCGGTGTCGCCGGAGAGGAAGCCGAGTTGCCGCCGGACGGCGTCGGGGCGGGCGAGCAGGTCGGCGTCGCCGATCCGGGCGCTGCCGCCGGTCGGGGTCAGGATCGTCGCAAGCATCCTAAGGGTTGTCGTCTTGCCGGCGCCGTTGGGCCCGAGAAGGCCGAGGATTTCGCCGGGATAGGCGTCGAACGAGACCCCCGCAACGGCGTCGATCCGGCCTCGCTTCCGGTCGTAAAAGACCTTGCTCAGGCTATGGACATCAACTGCCGACTGGGACAAGGCAGACCTCTATTATTGCCTGTTGCAGTTAGTTCTGGAACTCTCCCCTCTGCATCGCGAGGGGGAATATATGGGGTGCAATTAGGGTTGCTCTTCTACCCCCCTATTAAGTCCCCCCGCAGAGCAGGAGGACAAGATAAGGTCATATTGCACCCATTTGTTACAATTAGGAGTTACCGCCTCGTGTCCATCCCCGATCGCTGGATGAAGTCGCGATACCACTCCGGGTTGACGACTTCGCCGCGCAAGGTTGAGTGGACGAGGACGTAATCGCCCAGCCCGCTCCGATCGACGAAGACGCAGACCGCGCCGCCATCGACGGTGTGGTAGTTCCAGACCTCGTAGGGCTTGGCATGGGCGTCGAGGGGGTGTTGCTCGCGTTCGGCCGGTTCGCCAAAGAGGACATAGATGCGGCCGCGGTCGGTCTTATGGCCGGGTGAGCGAGTGTTGTCCCAGCGCTGATCGGCCTCGGCTACGCGATATCTAAACTGCAGTCGTGCCGGCACCTCGGGGGTGCGGGGGTCATCGTCGTAACGGCGCCAAAAGGCTTCGAGAAACGAGCCGCGTTCGCGGGCGCTGCGCCCGGCGAGGGCATCGAGTTGATTGCGCCCCAATAGAAAGGTGATCTCACCTAACTCCTCCTCGACTGAGGCGCTGTCGAAGTAGGTCGCGCCGGTTGCGACCGTGCGGGGTGGAAGCGCGTCATCGTGAAGGAAAAACTTGCGATCCCGCGATGCCGGCCCACCCGGGCCTTCGACGACGAGATGGAGCCGGTAACTGCCCGACCCAAGCCCTCCGAGGGGCAAACTGTCGAGGTCGGCGAACGGCTCGGGCCCGCCGGTCAACTGCCCGACCGGAAAGGTGCGGACTGTCTCCCCGGCAGCGTCGGATACCCACCTCCTAATCCGGTAGTCGCCCGGTCCGGTCGATTGCGATGCCGGGTATAATTCAAGATAGTAGTAAAGGAACGGCGGCTGCTGACCGAAGAGGCGGCGCGGATTAGGGATGAACGTGAAGTCGCCGCGGTCGAAGCGGGGATGCTCGCCGGGGCCTAACAGGTAGCCTCCCAGTTCGAGGTCGGAGATGGCGAAGGTCGTATCGCTAAAGGCCGGAACTTCGATCCGCAGCGACGTCTGATTGTAGCGTGCACCGAGTGAGTCGGCTACGTAGATGCTGAAGGTATAAGTTCGGGGCGCGAGGGCATAGACCCGCCCGTCGATGATCCGCTGGGTCGCAAAACCTGATTCGGGCGCCGCGATTATATCCTCGACCGACCACCGGTCGCTGCCCACGATTTGTAGGCCATCATCGATCACGACCAGGCAGTTGAGGGCGCCATACCACCCGTCGGGCGTCTGCCGATGGGTGAAAGCCGAACGCGACAGATCGAGGTAGATTTCGACGATTGATCCGCCGCCATCGCCCTTGAAAGTGCAGTGATCGACGGTGATCTTTAGCGCCGGATCGACCGGTCCGGTGAACTTCCCGGGCAGAGCGATCGTTGACGCCCGGACAGGATACGACAGCGCGATGACCAGCAGCAGCGAAAGTTGCATACCCGGCAAGCGCTTATTCATCTGACTTACGTGCTGGAACGGTTGCGGGATAGCCATTCTCTTCGATCTTCACCGACACGAGCCGCGACGTCCCGTCGTCGTTAAGGGTCACCCCGAAGAGGCAGTCGGCCGCCTCCATCGTCCGCTTGTTATGGGTTACGATAAGGAACTGCGTATCGGTGGAGAACCGGCGAACGATGCGGTTGAAGCGGCCGATATTGGCGTCGTCGAGGGGCGCATCGACCTCGTCGAGGATGCAGAAGGGGCTGGGGCGCTCGCGGTAAATGGCGAAGAGGAAGGCAATGGCGGTGAGCGCTTTCTCGCCGCCGGAGAGCATCGACAGGCTTTGCATCTTCTTGCCGGTCGGGGTAGCCCAGATGCGGACATCGGCTTCGAGCGGGTCATCGCCGACGAGGCTAAGCCGCGCTTCACCGCCTTCGAAGAGACTCCGGAAGAGGTCTTGAAAGTGGCGGTCGATGCGGTCGAAGGTCTCGCGCAGGCGGCGGCGCGCTTCGCTGTTGATGCGGGTGATCGTCTCTTCCAGCAGTTCGATGCCGCTTTCGAGGTCTTTCTTTTGATCGCCCAGAAATTTATATCGTTCCTCGACGTCCTTCAACTCTTCGAGCGCCAGCATGTTGACGGGCCCGACCGATTGCATCCGCACCTTGATCTGATCGACCGAAAGACTGCCGAGTTCCATCCCGTCGAGTTCCATCTGCGCCTGAGCGGTTGTTTCGGCAGTGATCGAGTCGGGATCGATGCGGGCGTCTTCGGTCAGGCGGCGGTCGATTTCACGGAGACGCTCCCGGCTGGAGACGGCTTCGAGTTCGAGGTCCGTCCGGGCGGAGGCAAGCGATTTCTGTTGATCTTGCAATTGCTTAAGGGCGGCGTTCAAGCGGTCGCGGTCGCGCTTGACGGCATCGCGCTCCTGACGGTTGGTTTCGAGACGGACGGACTCCTCACTCTTCTCGCTCTTAAGCAAGTCGAGTTGCCCGGATAGACTTTCGAGCGCCTGCCGGGTTTGCGTTATCTCACTTTCAAGCCCGGCGAACCCCGCTTCCAAGTGGCCAAGTGCGGTTCCGATCTCACGCCGTTCCAGTTCGGTGCGCACCACGGCACTGCGCTGAGCCGCGATCCGCTCGCCCAGACGGGCGCGCTCTGCAGCGGCGGCATCGCGTCGGTCGGCGAGGGACCCTTGCTCCTGCTCGATGTTGCTCAGGCGTTCGGCAGCGGCATCGAAGTCCTGGCGCAGTTGCGCGAGGCGCTCGTCGTCGATCCCATTTGCGTCATCCGACAGGGGGGGGAGTTCCTCGAGGAGTCGGCGCAGGCGTTCTTCTTCGTGAGATGCTTCGGCGATCTGTCTTTCGAGGAGGTCTTTGTCGGCTATGAGTGAGACAACTTGCCGGCCTGTCTGATCCAGTCTGTCGGCTGCATCGCGAAGCCGGCGACGAGCCTTATCGAGTGCTTCCGCAGCCTGCTCCTGTGCCGCGCTTGCGGTCTGGAAGGACTTTCCGGACACTTCAGCCGCATTTTGGGCGGTAGAAAGTCGCTTCTTCGCTTCGCGCAGCCGGGCATTCCAGCCGACGCGGAGGGATTCCGGATCGAGAGCCTCGCGGCGCAGGATGCCGTCCGGATCGAGGATGACGCCGTCGCGTCCGACAAGGCAGACCCGATTCTTCGCCGCCCAGCCGGAAAGACGTTCGATAGCGGCGACGTCCTTTACGATCAAGGTGCGCCCGAGCCGGTGTTTAAGGAACGTTCCGAATGCGCCGTCGTTTCGAACCGCTTCAGAGGCCGGGACAGCGTCGGCTCCATCCGGCAGCGACAGCGGGGGCGGAGGCGGCGCTTCATGGAGTAGCGGCAGTTGAACCACCAGTGCGCCCTCCCTGGCGGCACGGATCCAGCCGAAGCCTTCGTCCGGGGAGTCGGCTTCGAGGGCTTCGAGGATCGGTCGCAGCGCGGCGGCGAGCGCCGTCCGGTCTTCTTCCTGGCACTCGAGCCGGGAGGCGAGCGAGCGGAGTTCGCGACTCGCCAGCGTCGCATGCAGCGCAGTCGGGAGCGAGGCTGCGCTCATTAGGCGAACCTCAAGGCTCTCGACCTCGCTCCGGGCAGCCTCCAATGCAGAGGCTGCACCACGCAGTTTAGTTTGCGCCTCGCGTCCGGCTTGCTCCCGTTCGGCAAACTCCGTTTGCAGGCGGGCGACCGCATCCCGGGAGGCTGTCGCTTCCTCCTGCCGGGTGCGCAGGTCACTTTTGGCAGATTGGAGGTCTCGGGATACAACCTCGAGGCGGGTTACGGCGGGACGATGTCGTTCGACGACCAAAGTCAGGTCGCGCTCCAGCGCAGATCGTCGGGCAGCCGTTTGACGAGCCGTCTCACGAGCGCTCGCGAGGCTCTGCTCCAGGTCGTGAAAGGCGCGGCGGGTGCGGTCATAAGCCTCGCGCGCCGAAGCGAGTTGCGCTGCCATCTCCCGCGATAGCGCGGTTAGTTGCTCGTATTCGGCTTCCCGAGTCGTGAGGTCTTCGGTCAGCGTTAAAGTGTCGCCCTCTGAATCACCGGCCGCCAGAGATTCGAGTCGCGCCTTCAACGTTGTGCGGCGATCGTGGTCGGCGGCGCGACGCGCTTCGAGGTGTTCGAGACGCTGCCGGACAAGGGCCAGTTCGCCCTCCAACTCGGCTTCGCGACGTTCCAGTTTGCGCGTCGCGTCAAGCCCCCGTCCGATGCGGTCGTTCAAGATGAGGTCTTTGCTTTCGAGAGCGAGAACCTCCGCCGTCGTGCGGGTTAACTCCGCTTCGACACGGGACGCTTCGCTTTCGATTTCAGCCAGACGCCCGCTGTAGCGATCCCGGATTTCGACCAACCGGAGCCGTTCGGCAGCCAGTTCGACCAAGAGACGCAGTTCGAGGGCGCGCTGGAGTGACTGGTGCCGCTTGGCGCGGGAGGCTTGACGCTTGAGGGTGCCGTAACTCTTCTCGACTTCGAGGAAGAGGTCGTTGATGCGGAGGAGTGATTCGCGAGTCGTCTTGAGGCGGCTTTCCGCGGCGGCGCGGCGTGACTTGTAATGCGAAATGCCGGCGGCTTCCTCGACCAGGCCCCGGCGCGCCTCGTGCGAGCCGGAGATGATCCCATCGACCATTGGCAGTTCCATTATCGAGTAGGTGTGCGGGCCGAGGCCGGTGTCGGTGAAGAGGGCTTGAATGTCGCGCAGGCGGGAGGCATCCCGGTTTATCAGGTATTCCGACTCGCCGGAGCGGAAGAGGCGCCGCGTCAGAGCAACCTCACTGTATGGCGCCGGAAGGATGCCCTTGTCGTTGTCGAGAGTCAACGTAACTTCGGCCATCCCGAGCGGACGCCGCTTGGCGGTCCCGGCAAAGATAACCGACTCCATCCGCTCGGCCCGGAGCGCGCCGGAGCGCTGCTCGCCCAGAACCCAGCGGACGGCATCGACGATGTTGGTCTTACCGCAGCCGTTCGGGCCGACGACCGCCATGATCCCGGGACGGAACTCGAGCACCGTCCGGGCGGCGAAGGACTTGAAGCCGGTCATTTCGAGCCGGTTAATGAACAAGGCTTGGGGCTTTGGGGTGTAGGTTAGGAGTAAAGGCGCCTGCGCCAGCGCAGATTATCATTCAATATAACGCCGGGTGCCGGTTCAATCAACCCGATGCGGTTGCAGGTGGAAGCCTGAAACGGCTATATTAAAGGTTTGTAACCTAATCCGGCGGTAAGTGTGCCGTCGGATGTCCCCATCCGACGGTGGAGCGGTCAGATGAGGACATCTGACCGCACAATTGGCTTCCACCCCAGAGGTGAAAGCAGCAAACGCCTATCGCTGGATCAGGGGTCTGTATAGGATCGGGAGGGCTTCTCTTCGGTCTCACATCAGAAATAGACGAACGCCTCGAGAACAAGACAATCCGCGAATGAATATCATCCAAGGGGAGCGGATCATACCGCGGCCGATCGAAGACGAGATGCGGGACAGTTATCTCGACTATTCGATGTCGGTCATCGTCCAGCGCGCCCTCCCCGACGTCCGGGACGGCTTGAAGCCGGTCCATCGCCGCATCCTCTACGGAATGAACGAACTCGGTCTTGGACCGGGACGGCCCTATAAGAAGTCGGCGCGCATCGTCGGCGATGTGATGGGTAAGTATCACCCTCACGGCGATGCAGCAATCTATGATGCCCTCGTCCGGATGGTGCAGACCTTTTCCATGCGGGCGCCGCTCATCGACGGGCAGGGGAACTTTGGATCGGTCGATGGCGACAGCCCGGCAGCGATGCGATACACCGAGGCGCGGATGGAGCGCCTTGCCGACGAGTTACTGGCCGACATAGAGAAGGAGACCGTCCCCTTTACCGGCAACTACGACGACACGCTCCAGGAGCCAGTCGTCCTGCCGGCGAAGTTCCCGAACCTGCTGGTCAACGGCTCGTCCGGTATCGCAGTCGGAATGGCGACCAACATCCCTCCCCACAACCTGGGCGAGATCATCGACGCTCTCGAAGCGCTGATCGAGGATCCCAGCCTGCCGGTCGTCAACCCCGAAGAGCCTGAACGGGCGATCTTCAACTTGCGCGACTTCAGGAAAGGACTGGTGCAAGGCCCCGACTTCCCGACCGGCGGCATCATCTACGGCATCGAAGGCGTCCGGGACTATCTGACAACCGGACGAGGCCGGGTTACCGTCCGGGCCAAAGCGACCGTCGAGACCCCCAAGAACGCCCGCGAGCGGATCGTCGTCGTCGAAATCCCCTATCAGGTTGACAAGACGCGCCTGATCGAGAAGACTGCCGAACTGATCAACGACAAGAAGATCGAAGGCATCGCCGACATTCGCGATGAGTCGGACCGCGACGGCATGCGGATCGTCTATGAACTGAAGCGCGACGCCGTGCCCGAGGTGGTGCTTAACAACCTCTATGCCCACACCCAGTTGCAGACCACCTTCGGGGTCATAATGCTGGCGCTGGTGGGCGGAGTTCCGAAGGTGATCGACATCAAGCGGGCGCTCGAGGAATACCTCAAGCACCGCCACGAGGTCGTAACAAAGCGGACCGAATACGATCTGCGGAAGGCAAAGGAACGGGAGCACATCTTCGAGGGGCTTAAGATCGCCGTCGATAACCTCGACGAGGTGATCGAGATAATCCGCTCGTCGAAGGAGCCGTCCGAAGCGCGGAGCCGGTTGATGACGCGATTCGGCCTCTCGGAGATTCAGGCGAAGGAGATCCTCGATATGCGCCTGGCGCGGCTCACCGGCCTCGAACGGCAGGCGATAATCGACGAACTGCGTCAGATCAAGGAACTGATTTTCGACCTCGAAGGGATCCTCGGGTCGAAGGAACGGCGGATGATGATCGTGAAGGAGGAGTTGCTCGACATCAAGGTGCGCTATGCCGACGACCGACGCACCGAGATCGTCCCCGAAACGGGCAGTTTCACGATTGAGGATATGATCGCCGAAGAGGATATGGTGATCACGGTGACCAAGACCGGCTATATCAAGCGCTTCCCGGTCTCGGGCTACCGGCGTCAGCGGCGCGGCGGAAAGGGCTTGTCGGGACATACTCCGCGCGAGGAAGACGCCATCCAGCACCTCTTCGTCGCTTCGACGCACAACTACATCCTCTTCTTCACCGACCGCGGGCAGTGCCATTGGCTGAAGGTGCATGAGATTCCGTCGCTGGGAAGGGTAGCGCGCGGCAAGCCGATCGTCAACCTGATCGACATCGCTCCCGGCGAGCAGATCGCCGCGCTGGTCAATGTGGCGAAGTTCGACTCCGGGCACTATCTTCTCTTTTGCACCCGGAGCGGGACGGTTAAGAAGACGCCGCTCGACGCCTACTCCAATCCCCGGCGCGGCGGCATCCGGGCTATCAGCGTCGATGCCGACGACGCGCTGACGGGCGTCGATCTGACCGACGGCAAATGCGACATCGTGCTCGGCGCATCGAACGGCAAGGCGGTGCGGTTCAACGAATCCGACGCCAGGCCGATGGGACGAACCGCAGCGGGGGTCATCGGGATGCGGCTCGGACCGGGCGACCGGATTGTGGGGATGGTCGTCGCCCGCCGGGAAGGGACGCTGATGGTGGTGAGCGAAAAGGGCTACGGCAAGCGCTCGCCGCTGCACGAATACCGTCTGACCCGACGGGGCGCTTCGGGCGTCAAAGCGATGAACACGACGCCGATTACGGGGCCGCTTATCGCACTGATGGAGGTAACCGACTCCGACGACCTGCTGATCATAACCAGTTCGGGCATTGTCATCCGGCAGCCGGTGTCGGCGATTCGCTCGATCGGCCGGGTGACACGCGGCGTCCGGCTGATCAATCTGAACCGCGAAGACGGGGCACTCGACACCATCGCCGATATATCGAAGGTGGTGCGGGAGGACGACGAGGGCGAGACTGACGACGCCCTCATCGGCCTGGACGAGGAACAGAGCGGTTTGTTCGGGGAGTAAACCGGCACTCTGCGGACTTTGCGTCTCTGCGTGAGATTATTCATGTGGCTTTGGCAGCTTTGAGCGAGCAGATCCCGCGGTCGCGCTTCATACACCAACACCAGAAGACAAATTGATTCTCCTTATCCAGCGATGACCGATGGTAGCCTTCACCCGGCGGGTGTTCTCTGTAGCGCCGCCATCTTGGCGGCAAGTCGAAGCCAGCAACGGGTGTTCTTTGTAGCGCCGCCATCTTGGCGGCAAGTCGAAGCCAGCAAGATGCTGGCGCTACGGTATCGCGGGATTAGGATAATACGATTGCAGCGAACTATGGCGGGAAACACGTCCTCGAAGGTCCGCTAAGGATGCCCCATGAAAGTCCGGTCATGATTCGTTCGATCTGGCTGATCCCCGTTGGATCAGCAGTTCCGATTCTCATATCTGCTTATCCCGCAGAGAAAAAATGATAGGAGAATTCGCAATAGTCGCCCTACTTAAGGATCTGCCCGAATATGGACTGGAAGAAGGTGACTTGGGCACCGTAGTGCATATTTATGATGGCGGTGAGGCGTTTGAAGTGGAATTCATGACCTTCGACGGCAACACCATCGCAGTGGCGACGATCGAAGCCTTCAAATTGCATCCAGTGGGACCCGACGAAGTGCCGAGATCGCGGCATCTGGTAGCCTAATGCCCTTCCTGCCACCTGAAGAACAACTGAGGATCCTGAAGGATGCCGTTCCGCCGGTCGAGATCATCGACGAGGCCGAACTGCTCTCCAAACTGGAGCGTTCCTTTGCGTCCGGCAAGCCTTTGCGAATCAAACAAGGCTTCGATGCCTCCGCTCCTGACCTGCACATCGGCCACGCGGTGTCGCTTTGGAAGTTGCGCGCGTTTCAGGACCTTGGGCACAAGGTGATCTTCCTGATCGGCGACTTCACGGCGATGATCGGCGACCCATCGGGGAAGTCGAAAACGCGGCCCCGCCTCTCTCGGGAGGAAGTGCTTGTCAACTCCGAAACCTACCGGCAGCAGGTATTTCGCATCCTGCGTGACGACCCGGAGGTGCTCGAAGTCCGCTTCAACAGCGAGTGGCATGCGAAGCGGGACGTCTATCAGTTCCTCGAACTGGCGAGCCGCCGGACGGTGGCGCGGATACTTGAGCGGGACGACTTTATGAAGCGGTTCCAGGCGCAGGAGGATATATCGCTCCTGGAGTTCCTCTACCCGCTGGTCCAGGCTTATGACTCGGTGGCGCTCGAAGCCGATGTCGAGTTGGGTGGCATGGATCAGAAGTTCAACCTCGTCCTGGCGCGGCAGATACAAAGGTCTTATGGGCAGGAACCGCAGGTGCTCTTCCTGATGCCGCTACTGAAAGGATTGGACGGCAACGAGAAGATGTCGAAGAGCCTCGGCAACTACATCGGCGTAACCGATACCGCGGACGACATCTACGGCAAGGTGATGAGCATCCCGGACAGTTTGCTGGAGGAATACTTCGTGTTGGCGTCGGGGCTTGGCAGCGTGGAAGCCCGGTCGGTGGTACGGGAGGACCCTTACCAGGCCAAGCACCGTCTGGCGCACCTTATCACGGCGCGTTACTGCGGCGAAGAGGCGGCACAGAAGGCGGGGGAGGGGTTTCGCGCGAGGTTCAAGGAGGGCAAACCGCCGGAGTTTAAGGAACTCGAAGACCAGAACCGGGTCTGTCTCTGTGAGCCCGGTGAGAAGGTATATTTACCTCGAATCATGCAGGACTTCGGTGCCGTCTCTTCCGGAAGTGCTGCCAAGCGTCTGATCGATTCCGGTTCGGTGCGCATCGACGGGGAGAAGATTCCAGTCGGCACTTATGAGGTGGTTGCGGACGGCCATGAGCATATTGTGAAGGTCGGCAAACGCTTTTACTTCGGCTATGCTCCGAAATGACATGTGAATGGATTGAGAGGCCGTTGTGGGCAGGCGGGTAAGCATTCCTTATCCGGCTTTAAGCATGCCACCAGACGCCTTCGACTGGTGGCTAACGGATATTGGCTAAAGTGGGGCGAAGGCGTCCCCTTGACACTGAATTGGTCGGATCGGAATCCGACCCTACGCGACAAATTGGTCGGATCGGAATCCGACCCTACGCGACAAATTGGTCGGATCGGAATCCGACCCTACGCGACGAATTGGTCGGATCGGAATCCGACCCTACGCGACGAATTGGTCGGATCGGAATCCGACCCTACGCGACGAATTGGTCGGATCGGAATCCGACCCTACGCGATGAATTGGTCGGATCGGAATCCGACCCTACGCGACGAATTGGTCGGATCGGAATCCGACCCTATGCGACAAATTGGTCGGATCGGAATCCGACCCTACGCGACGAATTGGTCGGATCGGAATCCGACCCTACGCGACGAATTGGTCGGATCGGAATCCGACCCTACGCGACAAATTGGTCGGATCGGAATCCGACCCTACGCGACAAATTGGTCGGATCGGAATCCGACCCTACGCGACGAATTGGTCGGATCGGAATCCGACCCTACGCGAAAAGACACATTTGAAATGGAATCTATGCGCATGCCAATTCTCATCCTGCTTTCCCTGCTCCTCGCCGGCGCCGCCGTCGCCCACTTCGGCGCGAAGTTCGAGCCACCGGACGGACGCATCTATCACGGCTCGGGCTGGAACTACATCGACAGCCATCGACGCTACGAGGAGATGTTCCCCGGCGACAAACGTCCGCTCATCCTGCAGACCAACGTCTCGATTCCCGGCACCCGCGGCACCGACGTCGCTCGACTGGTGCGGGGTATGGAACAGATGATCATCCACCCCGACAGTCAGTTCGTCGAATTCAGCATGCACTGGCAGGGCCGCGACGCGGCGGTGATGCTCGACTCGATCTACGTCCATACCGACCAGTGGGATCGCTATGTCGATACCCTCGAAATCGCCTTTCGGCGGGTCAATCGCCCCTTTTTCCTTCGCCTCGGATTCGAGTTCAACGGGGATTGGAATCCCTATCATCCTTACATCTTTCCCCAGGCTTTTCGCAAACTGGTGATCGAACTTCGCCGCCGCGGGATCGACCAGTTCGCGACGGTCTGGTGCTACGAACCGGACGCTCCGGGCGATTTTGCAGACTCAACGCGGCAGGGCTGGAAGTGGTATCCGGGGGACGATGTCGTCGATTGGTTTGGCCTTGATCTCTTCAACCATGCGCACTTCGATCCCGCCGAGCCCGATTCGCAGCGCGGGCAACTCTCACGCAAGGGCAAGAGCGAAGCATTCCTCAGGTTCGCCGAAACGCGGGGCAAGCCGGTCTTTCTGAACGAACTCTCGGCCATCGATATTCAGGCTACGCCCGACTCGCTCGACGAAGATCACGCCGACGGGCGTGCCGACTGGGAGGTCTGGTTCGAACCGTTCTTCGATTTCGTCGCTGCACATCCGATCATTAAGGGCTGGAACTACATCAACGTCGATTGGAACGTCGTCGGTGACTACGGCGAGATGGGCTGGCGCGACGCGAGGCTCGAGATCAATACCTATATTCGCGAGCGTTGGGTGGCGCAGGTGTCAGGGGACCGGTTCATTCACGCCGGATGGGATATCACCCAAGACCTCGGCGTCCGGGATGGCAGGGCGCCGCTGCCTCGCTTGATGTCGTTTGAGGCCTGGCCCAATCCCTTCAACGCTCAAATGCGCATCGCGTTCGACCTACCGCATTCGGGGATCGTCAGACTTATGCTGTTCGATCCGTCCGGGCGCGAGGCAGGGACACTCCTTGGCAGCCGGTGGCTCTCTGCCGGCCGGAATGGACTCACTCTTGATGGTGGTGCGCTGCCGGCAGGCTCCTATATGCTCCGGCTCGACGCGGGAGGATGGCAGGCTGAGCGGAAGGTGGTAATGATAAAGTGAACGAGTGAGCGAGTGAGCGGGTAAGCGCGAAGGTGGGCAGTGACCCTTATCCGCCCGCATGCTTGAGTTCACAACCTGGCAGCATTCATTTTGCTCTCACGGGGGGTTGCATTTGGATCGACAAGTTGTTTATATTGCAGGATGATGGGAAGGTTTTCTCCGTTCATCGTTCATCAGCAACTTCGACAAGCCACGGAGGTCGTTAGGTATGCGTAAGGTCCTCTTTCTTCTCTTGGCGCTCGTCCTGGCGGCAGTGCCGCTCCAGGCGCAGGAACATGGCGCGGTCGCCGGTCAGGTCGTCGGCGCCGATGGAGGCGCGATCGGGGGCGCGGTCGTTACGCTCTTCATGAATAACCAGCGCATCGGCGAGACGGTCTCGAACGATGAAGGCCGGTTCGGGTTCGAACGCGTTCCGACCGGCGTCGGCGTCGCCTGGGCCGTCGCCAGGGACATTGGACAGGGATCGGCGCGGGTTGAGGTTGCGGCCGGCCAGGTCAGTAACATCACCATCACCATCAACGTCCAGAATGGCGGAGGGGACGCTTTTGGCAGGGTCGTCGGGCGGGTGGTCAATCAGGAAGGCGCACCCTGGGCCGGAGCGCATGTAACGCTGGCTGGAAATCAAGGCGTCGTCCAGCAGACCCGCACCAACAACGAAGGGCATTTCGCCTTCGATCGTGTTCCGCCGGGAGTCTATGAATGCACCGCGGTCGTCGAAGGTGTCGGCCGAGCGTCGCAGCGGGTCGAATCGGTCCGCGCCGGCGTTGCCGAAGTACGGTTGGTGATCGCTGAAGACGACAACGGCGGTGGCGGCGGCGACGACGACCAGTTCGGCCGCGTCGTCGGTATCGTCCTGACGGCTGACGGAGCCGCCGTATCAGGTGCGGCAGTGCACCTTTTCCGGGAGAATGACCTTGCGCTGAGAACCGGCACGGACGGGCACGGACGCTTCGTCTTTGAGCGCGTTCCGGCGGGTGACTATCGAATCATCGCCGCGCACGACCGGTTCGGTCGCGCCGATGGCGAGGTAGCCGTCGAAGGCGGCGGCGTAGCCGAAATCCGGCTTGTCCTACAGAACGACAACGGCGGTGGCGGTGACGATCAGTTTGGGCGCGTCGTCGGACGGGTAACCGATCCGGAAGGCAATGCCTTCGCCGGTGCCGCAGTCGTCCTCCACGGCGTCAACGGCATCGCGATGCGCACCGGCACCGACGGGCAGGGCGCGTTTGTCTTCGAGCGCGTTCCGGCCGGCGTCTATGAGATCGTAGCCGACGCCGGAGACCATGGCCGGGCCGGTCAGCGCATCGATGTTGAGGCGGGGGCTGTCGTCGAAGTTCATCTGGTGATCGAAGGCAACGGCGGCGGGGGCGACGATCAACCCGGCCGGGTCGTTGGCCAGGTGGTTAATGCCGACGGGCAGCCTCTCGGCGGCGTCAGGGTCTTCCTGGTAGGGATCAATCATCGCTTCGCTCAAGAAAGACAAGCCGACCGCGAGGGCCGGTTCGTTTTCGAGCGCGTTCCTGCCGGGCTTTATAATGTCGGAGCCGATGCCGGTGACCACGGGCATGTAATCCAGCAGATCGAAGTGGCAGCCGGAGCGGTCGTCGAAGTGCGGCTTGTGCTTGGCCGCAACGGCGGAGGCGGCGGCGATGACGAACAACGTTACGGCCGGGTGAGCGGCGTTGTTGTCGATGGCGAAGGCAACCCCATTGAGGGAGCCATCGTCACGCTCGAAAATGACCGCCATAATGCAGAAACCGCAACCGGCGAAGACGGGCACTTCCTCTTCCCGTGGGAGCCGGTCGGCCACTATCTGATCACGGCAACGGCCGAAGATGTCGGCGACGCCGTCGCGCGGATCGGGATTCGCGCCGGACTCGAGACGGTTGTCCGGCTGGTGATTCACAATCGCGAAGGCCTCCGGCCGGCGGGCGACCCCGAGGCGGTGAACCCGGAAGTGACTCCGCTTCCGCTTGGCACCGGGCTGGTCAGCGTCTATCCGACGCCGTTTAACCCTGCTGCCACCGTGACCGTAGTGCTGCCCATAGCCGCGAGCGGCCGGGTGGCGCTCTACGACCTCCATGGCCGCGCGGTGCAAACGCTCTACGAAGGGACGTTGCAGGCGGGTCGGAGTTCGTTCAGTCTGCCGGGGAGGAACCTCGATGCCGGGCTGTACATAGTCTCGGCGGAGACGTCGGTGGGCCGGTTCACGGCGCGGGCGGTGCTGGTTAGGTAGGTTTGGGCATCTGACACCAGACTTCAGATCCAGCCAGAGGGGCAGGTGGAAATCACCTGCCCCTTTGATATTAGTGTTGGCGGATAGACCGAGACCTGGCTATAGTGACTTGAAATGCGTCTCTACAGCGTTGTGTGAGGCATCCAATGAGGGACTCAGCCCGCCTAATGTGTCAGCGCATCAAAACGGCCTTTACGGTGCGGGAATGGGAGCCGGTTTGAAGGCGGAGGAAAAAGATGCCGGAGGGAAGTGTGAAAGTGCTAAAGTGCGAAAGTGCGAAAGTATGGCTCCCGGGGGATAGCGGGCCGTCGTGGAGGCGGAGGATTTCCCGGCCGTCTATCGCGTAGAGGCCGATCCGGACGGGCATGAGACCCCCCACCTGCGCTCTTGGAGGGCGGACATTCTTGTCCGCCCTTAGGGCAGGCAAAAATGCCTGCCCTCCAAGATCAACTGTCACCGTCGCCTTATCGTTAAACGGATTAGGAGCAATCGTAAGCGAGAGTGGCGCGTCATCCCCGCTTCCCCCCTCGTCATCCCCGCTTCCCGCCTCGTCATCCCCGCGCAAGCGGGGATCCAGTCCAGCACTTAGAGAATGGACATAGACAACCCAAACTTGCACATCCTCCTCCCATTCTTCCTCGCCGACCTGCTCCCGCGCATACCCACTTACTATGTATCTGCCCGTGTCTTGAAATGAAATGGACAAAGTGGACTCGATGGACATAGTGTCGGCTTCATTCAGCGTCCACCAGAACTGAATCGAGTCGTTGTTGGCATTGAAGGGAGTTAATTCGAAGGTCGTTTCCTGACGAGGCTCGAGGGAGATTTCAGCGAGATTCGGCTCATAAGCCCGAATGACTCCCCGCACCTGAATCGCCCATTGGACGGAATCGGCCGGCACGGGATCGACGTTCGGATCGAAGACCTTTGCTTTCAGAGCATAGCCACCCGTCCGGTCGAACGCGTAGGACCGGATTCCGATCCGGTCATCCCCTGCCACTTCCTCCCACCTCACCGCCGCTGAGTCGTAAATCATCCACTCATATCGCAGATTCTCCATATCTCCGATGTAGGCAATGGAGTCGAGGGCGAAGTCGATCTCGCTGTTGCGCTGAACGGTGAGGGATAGATGCTCAGGTGTGTACTCCACTATCAAAAGTTCCATAACAGCAACATTCCATCCAATGACGCGTGATTGCTCGCCGGAAGTAACCCGGCACTCTATTCGTGTTTGTCCCAGTTCATCAAATTGAATGGTTGCTGATGAATCGCGATCGATCACCTGCCCAGCAGCATTCCGCCATAGATAGGATATGGCCGCACCATTCTGGTTTCGCGCCTGCACAGCAAACGTCTGGCGCGTGCCAATCAACAGCGACAGCGTCGTATCGCGCGGTGACCATGAAATGAACTGGGGGCCAATGACTTCGCGCTCTAATTTGATCAGCAGCCCGTTCTTGCCCTCGTTGTTGCGCTCAAAGGTGGCGGTGCCGGCACCATAGAGCGACCCATCGCTGCCCTGAATGACCCCGCCGAAAGAATGTGACCGCCCTACCCCCTGTCCAAACCCGTTTTCGGGAAGCAGAAAGTATATTTCCTTCCAAAGTTCGTCGCCGTTGGGGCCGATACGGACTACTGCCGGGTGATGGGTGTCGCCTTGATCGCGCGGGAACCAGAAAAATCCCGCCAATATAAAGCCGCCTTCGGCTACCCGTGCTGCCGCATTACATTGATCCATACCCCATAGTTGGCGATTGGCAAAACTGTAGCGGCGTCCCCACATTAGGTCGCCGTTGCTATCGACCAGAACCGCAGCCATATCTATTGGCTCCGGCTGTCCTCTATTATCGCCGGTAAAACCGGCGATCAGGAACTGGCCCTGGCCGGTGGAAGTCATGGTCATAGATAAGTTACTGACGTCAATCCGATAGGAATTCCACCAGATCACTTCGCCATTATCGGATCTTATTTTGAAGGCCAAGAACTGGTATCCGGGCACATTTTCAATAAGCACATCACCTCCGACAATCACTCCATCTTCGGCTTCTCGCAGGCCCACAAGATGATGTCGTGTTCCTAACGAATACTCCCGCTCCCAGATCAACTCTCCTTCACCATCGATACAAATGACCACGCCAAGATAATCGCCATTTTCAATACTGGTTATGAGAAACCGGCCATCCTTCAATTCAATTATTGCGGTTCCTCGTCCTCGACGAAATGTTCGAAACCAGATCTCCTCACCATCAGAATCTACCCGCATAACTGCAATACGATTACTGCGATCTCTATTTTCACCTATGCCAGCGCAGGCTAGGAAGTCGCCATTATCCGCCTCGATGACACTTGCCAAACTTCTCAAACCGCCCTCCGCCTCATATTGTCTATCCCATATAATTTGCCCATCATCGTCGAGTCTAAGCAATCGGCCGCAACGAACGCTGTTTCCATTGGTCGCATATCCGCTCATTATCAGACCATCGTTTGGCACAGAATAGACATCCAAAATGCCGTCATCTCCTCCCGAGTCATACATCCGCATCCATAAGGGATTTGGCTGACCAAAAGAGGCGAATGCCGTCAGGATTACAACGAATATTGAGGTATGGACTTTCATGATGGTGATGTGCTTGATTGTGCAGTCGGGCGGGCGGGGGGCGCCCTTGGCTCCCCGCCCGCCTGTTTGCTTACTGACGTTCTTCGACTTTCCAGTCGAATGTCTGCGGATCCGTAGCATCGTAGGTCTGCAAATCGCCTTCTGGCTCGAAGCCGGTATAGAGACCGGAGGCGGTCAGCCGTACTTGCCAGCGGTACGAAACAGATTGGAAGTCAGCGTAGTAATCAGCCTCGATCTGAGTTGCATAGACCCAGTCGCCCCAAACACCTGGCGCGACTTCTATACGAAACTGGACCGAGGCGTCATACTGGCCGACCCACTCTTCGTCAATTAACTCGAGAATTCGAGTCTGCAGCCGAACTGCCTGAGCATCGGATGGTGCTAGCAGTCCTACAATAAGCAGAATTGCCGAAGCAATGAATGTGATGCGACGTAGTGTCACTGTGGAATCTCCGTTGATTGTCGTTGATGAGATTGCCTCGCCTGTCTGCAACAGGCTCGCGATGACGTTGCGTCATCGCCGGATCAAACGACTACCTTACGGCGGAGCGCGGCTTCGCTGCCGTCTTAGGCGTGAGCGGCATCGCCCTCCCCCGAGTCAGGTGGAATGGGGAAGTCGAAGTTGTCGATGATGATGACGGGATCGGGATCCCGTCCAAAGCAGGGAAGGAAGAGCATCGGCGTCGGACTTAGGAATCTGCCTTAAGGAACAGTGATAGCGTCAGGTCTTAAGCAATCGTCGAAGTCCGCAAGCGGGCAGTGCAGGTCAGGATAAGATAAGCAGCAACGTGTCGATTTGCAAGAAGATACGAGAGGAGGTTGACGTTGTTGGAGCCGGGCTAATTGGTGCGGTCGCTCCTTGCTCCTCAGCGCATCGCCACATCCTGCCCGCGCAAGGCCTCCATTCCAAACTGGAGCGCACTCAACAGGTGCCGTTCTTCCCGCTCGTCACCGCGCTTGCGAGCCTCGGCGATCATCGTCCGCAGACGTTCCACAAAGAGGCCTTCGGCGGTGCGGGGATTGGGATCTGAGTTGTCGTCGAGCGAAAAGTCGGCGGTCACGGCGCTGTCGTCCACCCTCAAGTGCCAGCAAGCGCTCTGGAGAAAGTCGTCGGAGAGGTCGATCCGGCTGCCGGGGGGATAGCGACCTTCCAACTCGACGAGGCAGATGTCCTCGCGGCGGACATGGGCGTCCTGAAGCGACTTCTCAATTCGTTCCTGAACGGCTGCAGAATGGGCTGCGCCATCGAGCGATACCACAAGCCTAACGATGCGGCGGGTATCGAGTTCCCGGAAGCGAAGTTCGTCCGGCACAACGCCGCCCGGTCGAACGAGACCGACCAGGCAGCCGCGCTCGCCCGGCTCGTCGATGGTTAAGGCAGCGGCAGCCCCCGGATAAGCCGCCCGCACCCGGCCTTGCGAGTCGTGGATGACGGAATGACTGTGATAATGCCCTAACGCAGCATAGTCGAAGTTGTGACGGAGAAGTTCCTCGTCGGAAAAGGGCAGCGTCCGCTTCTTGCCGGGAGGCAGGCTCCCGCCGTCGCGCGAGCCATGCAGAACCGCAATATGGAGCGCTCCATCGGGCCGGTCGATGTTTTCGGCCAACCGACGGCTCTGCACCAACTGGTTGCTGTGAAACGCCAGGCCGCTGAAGACGACGCCCTGTAGTTCCGGAAACGTCCGGGGGGTGAAGTCGTAGTCGCGAAAAATGTGGATATTGTCCGGCCACCTGTGGCCGGTGCGCGCTTCGAGGAGGCTGTCGCTGTAGTAACTGGCGGGGTGATAATAGTCGTGATTGCCGGGCGCGATGACGACCGGCAGTCCGGCGCGGCCGAGATAATCGACGACGACCAGGGCTTCCTCCTGGCCGGAGCCTTCCTCCCAGAGGTCTCCGGCGATGAGGATTACCTGGACCGATTCCTCGCGCGCGATCTCGACCGTTCGCCGCAGAACCTCGCGCAGTTCACGGGCTCGCACCTGAGCCTTATCGTAAGGAAGGCGCAGGCGCCCGCCGACGGTGTCGGCGCCGAGGTGCAGATCGGCAAGGTGCAGGAATTTCAGGGAGTCAAGGGGCATAAGGGATGATTTACCGAAAGTTAGACTCCAAATACTTCAGAATAGAGCTGCTTTCGAGCTTGATCTTGTTCCAATTCGGCATAAATCTCGGTGATTTTTTCATAAGATAGAAAATTGACATTTGGACCAATGATGCGATACGCCTCCTTTCGTTTCTCAGATTCGAACTTTCTAAAACGATCTTGCGGTGCGACAACATTGAACTGAGTCCTAAAATAGCGCAACTCGTCGAATTTGAGAAGAGCAGACCGAAAATCCGTTGAATGTTCGACTTCAAATATACTAATTGGATAAAGTATTGGAGGTGGATTCGAACGAGCATCTTGGAACCAGATTACATCAAAAAATCGCGCCGACCTATCGATGATTTCATCATAAGTGAATCGAGGGCACTCGCGAACGGTGCATATATTAGCCAGTGATTTGCCATTGAATTTCTTAGACTTATCATTCGAGTATGTCTTGAACCCTTTAAACTCACCCAGTTCGAGGAGCATTCCCTGAATGTGAGTGTGTTGAAATTCCTTAAATGCAATTTGTTCGACTGGCACTGGCTCTGACACAAACGAATGCTTGGCAAGTGCATACACTCCTACTCCAATTCGCTTAAATCTTGGATCGCGCTGAACGCGCTCTTGTATAGTCTTATCTGGAGTTTTGCCTGTAAGCGAACGATATTTGAGGAATTCTTGATAGATTAATCGCAAAGATGCAAATCCGCCATTTTCTAGCATCACTCGTTCAATGGCATCTGAGTAACTGATAGTGTTTTTCACGGTTACCCCTCCACCCCTTTGAGTTCGATCCTTCTCACCCGATCCTCAAACAGTCCGCCCATCTGTTCCCCCAGCCAGCGGTGACGCTCCTCGTGGCAGGACATCACCAGCACCTGATGCTGGCGCGAGAGTGAGTTGAGAAAGAAGCGCATTCCGGAGATGAACTTATCGTCATCGACCGCGGCGAGCGGCTCGTCGAGCACCACCGGCATCGGCCCGACCGCCGAACGGGAAAGGTAGCGGGCTATGCCGAGCCGGGCCGCAAGGAAGACCTCGTCGCGCGCCCCGGTTGAGAGGACGGCTTCGACCTCGTGAGATGAATGGCGCTTGCCGGTCGCCGTATCGAGGACCGTAAAGGTGAGATGCTCGTCGAATTTCAGTTCGCTGTAACGGGGGTTCAGCGCGACCAGAAAAGGCGCGGCCTCTTCCGACAGCGCCGTCGCCCAGTTTCGATAGACCTCGCGCGAGATATCCGATAGCACTTGCAGCGCGGTCTCGACGTCCGAACGAAAGGTCTCTATGCGCTCGATCCGGTCTTCCCAATCCGCTGCCTTGCGTTTAAGGATACCGTAATTCCCTTCGTAACGGTCGAGGACTGTGACCACTGCGCGTTCGAGCGATCGTCGCTCCTCTTCGAGACTCTTGGTATGTCGGTTAGCATTATCGGCCGCTTCCTGATAGAACTCGCGCGAATGCGGCGGAACCGGCGGAACGTTGTCGAATTTGGCGCGGAGTTGCGAAAGACGCTCGCGTTTGGCAGCCAGATCGACCTCCGGAAGTTGTTCACGCTCGATACGAGGCTGCAGTTCGGTCCGGACGGTGCGCAGGCGGTGATGCTTGTCGAGTGCCGACTTAAACGTGGCGACGGCTTCGGCCGGCGGCAGGGATGGGTCGATACTGCCGAGGCGGAGGATTTCCTCAAAGAGCGCCCGATTCGCTGAGAGGTCCGATTTCAGCCGCTCGATGTCGCGCTCGATTTCGTCGCGTCGTGCTTTGGCGGTCTTGAATTCCTCCGACAGGCGAACCGCCTTGCGGTAGCGCTCGAGCAACGATTCGGCTGCCGCCTTGAGAGCGCTTCGTTCGGGAAAGGTGAGGCCGGCCCGGTCGAAGAACTTGCGCAGGAGATCGGCGGCGGCGGATGCCTCACCGGAGGCGCGCTCGACAGCATTCTCAGCCGTCAACAGCGGTTCGACGGCATCGGACATCTGATCGTAGAACAGATAGTCGTTCATTAACCCGGTGCCGTCAGGCTCGCCCAGGCGAACGGCGAGGTCGGTCAGGTCGCGCGTTATCTGTTCGAGGCGGGATCCGGACTCCTCCTCTTCGGTCATCGCTTCGCCGAGGTCTTCGTTCAGTTTACGCAGGGCAGCAGCATCGGCGCCTCCGCCCGAAGCACCCCGGGCGATAGCGCCCGCCGCACCGAAGAAGACCCCTAGGCCGGCCAGAACCTGTCCGAGCCATTCGCCCTTGGTGAGCAGAATGAGTGCACCGCCCGTAAGGACGGTAATCGCTGCCAGCAGGAAGAACGTCCGGGCGGTCGCGGCGACGCGCTTCTGACGGGTAATGATAAGGCTTCGCTCGCGCTCGACCCACTCTCGCCGGGTGCGCTGTTCGCGAAACTTGCCGTCCACCTCGGCATAGAGAGCTCGAAAGGACTCGACGAAGCGCTTTTCGTCAGCAGTTAAACTACCGAATAGAGCCTTCAGCCGGGTGAACTGCTCGCGGTCGAGACCTCGTTCGTCGAGGCTTGACCGGAGGCGGTTCAATTCCCTATCGGCATCGTTCAACCGTTCGAGGCGGTCACCCAACCGCGAGACGGCGCTATCGAGTTCCCTTAGGTCGCTCTCGCCAACCCCGGCGAGCGTGCGTTCGTCCTGCAGCGCCTTCTCCACCTTCTCAAGCGGTGCGATGCCTTCGCTCGCGAGCCTCTCTTCGGCGCGGACGGCATCGGCGGATTTTTGAGCGATGAGACCTTCAAGGCTGATGAGTTGGTCGGCGCGGGCAGCCGGGAATTGCTCGAAAAGCGTTAACTCGCTCGCCTCGACGGCAAGCCGGGCCGCCTCGGCGGCGAGGGCATCCTGCTTTTCGAGGAGTAGCGACGATTCGCGAATCTCGGCCGCGTCGCCGTTTTTCAGAGCCTCGGTTTGCGTCTGCCGGAGCGTTTCAAGCGACGTCTCGATCTCGCGCATGCGGGCGATTTGCGGCTCTATGGACGCGCGCTGATGGTCCAGGGTGGCGATTTCGCGGCGGACGCTGTCGAGTTCCTCTTGGAGCCGTTTGAGGGCAGTTTCAACCTTTACGGACGGGCTGTTGCGGGTGATGTCAGGAATGCGGTCGAGGGCGCCGCGAAGCCGTTCGATGGCCTGACCGGAAGTGGTGCCGCCTTCGATGGAGGTCGCGACCTGCTGGATGTGATGAGTCAGGTCGCCCGGCTCGGTTAGGGTAAGTTGCTCGTCCTGCCGGAGGTAGAACGATTTGAGAAACGACTCCACCGAGAGGCCGAGCAGTTTTTCGCCGATTTGGTAGCGTCCCTTGCCGATGTGAAATTCGTCGGCGAGATCGCGGCCGGAATCGCGGTCGATAAGGCGAACATCACCGGAAGCGAAGTCGCGCTCGATGCGCCAACGCTGGGTGCCAAGATAAAAGTCGAGTTCGACGCCGAACTCGTCGGGGTCAGTCCATGGTGTTACTTGACGCTTATGGGGACGTTTACTGCTCGTTTTCCCCATATGTTCCTCGATGCCGTAGAAGGCGGCGAGGATTGCGGCGACAAGGGTGGACTTGCCGGCTTCGTTGTCAGCGACGGCGAGGTTGAGCCGGTCGGGGGCGAAGTCGATCCGGGTGCGCAGGCAGCCGAAGCCGCGGATGTTCAGGGATTCAAGGTGCATTTAGGGCGGTGCCTATCGGGATAATGGCCAATTACCATAATCGCGCAGTTCATCATCCGTGAGTTCATCAGGTGCGACTAACCTGTAGTGCTTCTCATCGGAAATAGCCGGACCGTCATCGTCCACTACAAAAGTGAACAGAGCAATTAAATTACTCTCGATGAACTGAGCTGCGATAGCGCTACATATCAAACCTGGGTATTTTTGTTCGCAAAGGGCTATATCCTGCTCTATTTGAACAATACCCAGTTGGTCTGAGCCTCCTTTCGCTTGCACTGGGAAGACATAATGCGCCCCGCGCTTGTCAACCCCCACGTATATCTCGTCAGTCTCTACTTGTCCAATACCCTCGACTGTGGTTCTGAGGTGGCTTTGAAGGGAGTAGCAAGCAACGCCTGTGAATACATCAATTAGCCTGTTATACCGTATCTTGGTAAGGAGAGCCTGTTCATCACCTATCGAATACCTCGCTACTATTCCCGGAGTAGAGTCAGGAATCTTGGTTACCGCAAGTGATATATTCGGCGTAATTCTCGGGGCAGAGGTGAGCGCAAGACGATACTTTCCCCTGCCAGCAGGTCTGATTATCCAATGCATTCCTGCGGGCGCAGATTTGGCAAGAAGTTCTGGAATGTCCGCTCGATACCGAAATGCATAGACTATATCCCCGAGGTTCTTGGGTAATACCATTTTAAGACGTTTAGCGGCGAGCATAAGCTCTTCCCGCTCGAAGTCAATCTCAAGAATGCCCTCGCGATACTTCTCACGAAATATTGTCTCAAGTAGTAATGAATAGCGGTTTTTTGCTTTAGGCACTGCGATCTCCGACCTTTTTGTGAATATGGCATTCAGGCCAGCGTAAAAGCAAGACCTCTTCTCGAAGCTGTTGTTTAGTGGCCGTCGCAAACCTTGTACGGAACAAGTCCAGCCCTAGTACCTCATATCCGAGAGATTCAGCAATCTCTGCGAGAATTTCTCCAGTATTTATCATAACTTGTAGATATGATGCCTGATCACCAACAACGTAACCAAGACGAGCGCCGGGCTTGAGAACTTCGCGTAAAGCAAATAGATGGCGAAACATTCCCCCGAAGTAGAGTTTAGTGACTCTTGCATACTGCCGTTCAAATCCTGAAGTCTTCTCTAGAGCAATACGTCTCGATTCGATTTGGTCTGCAACTTCTTCTACGCGTAAGTTGCCCGAAATCCATTCGTCATCATTGTCAGTCCGAAAAGCTGTTCTTGTGTTCGATCTTAGAAGTCCTTTCTTTAATTCCCTCAAGTCTTGCTTGGTTCTAATATGACCCAGCAACACCGATTCCAACCTGGTTGACCTCGTATAGTCCTTCTCGTTAGGATACGGCGGCGAGGTAAAGACCGCATCTACAGTCTTTGGTTGGATTTGATCGTCTATAAACCTCGAATCGCCGAGAATTACTTTGGATGACGCACCCGCTCCAGAGCCTAGGGTAATGTCCTCGGTCATACGCAAAACCTCCGTCAGCCAGTTCATGACTACCGGAGCGTCTTCACGCTTGCTTGTCCTGACGCCCACCTCAGGGCCGAAGTGGAGATTACTTGCATGCGCGACTGTTGACTTAGCAAAAGCTAAAAGCAGATGTCGATATGAGTTATGAGTCACGAATGCACGAATGTTCTTGAGCAGGACAAGTGATTTGTGAAGTGGAATTGGGCTAATTGAGCCGCTGAGTAGTATTTCTTGAGATTCAGGCGGAAGTCCAAGCAGACTTTTACCCTGCCATCCCATCAAATCTCTCTCCGAAGTTTCTGCCACCTGTGTGGCGACACTTTTCATTTCACTCGGGTCGATTTCCCAATCCACCTTGACTTCACTTGCAAAATGAGCCATAGGGTTTGCTTCGATTCCGATGCTAACAATCCCAAGCGCTTTTGCCACGACCAAAGTAGTTCCTGTGCCGCAAAAGGGATCAAGCAAAATTTGTCCACTCTCCAATCCAAATCGGTTCAGATAGTATCTGACGAGATGAGGGGGAAAAGACAGGACAAATCTGTACCAGTCATGAAATCTCCGATCCGACTCGGCCATACGATTGGCTGTTCCATTGGAGTGCATCTTATGGTTCCGTTGAGTGATCGGAAAGAACTCAACCTGCATTAAAGGCTCTTATGGGTCATTTGATTCCCCATCTTCTACTTCAGCCACTTCAGCCATTCCGTCTCCGGCGGGAGAACCAGCACTGTCGAGGTGTCGATGATTTTGCGATAGGCTTCCATGCTGCGCAGGAAGTCGTAGAAGTCGGGGTCCTTTCCGACGGCTTTGGCGTAGATGTCGATCGCCTTGCCTTCGGCTTGCCCCCGAATGGTCTGCGCCTCTTTGTAGGCATTGGCCATAATCGTAACCTTCATGCTGTCCGCTGCGGCGCGTATCTTGAGCGCTTCCTCTTCGCCTTCGGAGCGGTATTGATTGGCGATCCGCTTCCGTTCGGCGCGCATCCGCTCATAGACCGAGCGCTCGTTCTCGGCCGGCAGATCGGCGCGCTTGATGCGCACATCGACGACCTCGATGCCGTAGGCCTTGGCGGCTTCGTTGGTGGTCGTGGTGACGTTCGCCATCAGGTCTTCGCGGTTTTTGGTGACCACTTCGTCGAGGTCGTGCTTACCCAATTCGACGCGCAGTTCCGAGTAGATGATGTCGTCAAGCCGCGCCTGAGCCCCGTTTTCGTCGCGCACCGAAACATAGAACTTCAGCGGGTCGATGATGCGCCACTTGGCGTAATTGTCGAGCACCAGATTTTTCTTGTCGCGGGTCAGGATCTCGGTCGGGTTCGAGTCGTAGTCGAGCAACCGCTTGTCGAGGAAGATGACGGACTGAATCGGCCAGGGCAATTTGAAATGGAGGCCCGGTTCGATGACGACCCTGACCGGCTTGCCAAGTTGCAGAACGATGGCTTGATCGATCTCATCGACCTGATAAGCCGTCATCAGGATGACAACAAGCGCGATTACGATCCAACGCAGGGTGCGGTTTCGTTTCACTTCCGGCCTCCTTCGGCAGCGCTCCCCAAGGGCAGGATATTCAAGATTCCCCCTGACTTATCCGACTTGACGATATATTTCTTCAGCCCCGGAAGGACTTGCTCGAGCGTTTCGAGGAGCATCCGCTTGCGCGTAACCTCCCGCGCCGAGCGGTACTCGTTCAGAATGCGGTTGAAATTCTCAGCATCACCTTCGGCTTTGGCTACGCGCTCGGAGGCGAAGGCTTCGGCGTCCTTCACCATCTTGGCTGCTTCACCGCGCGCCCGGGGAATGATGTCTGCAGCGTAGCCCTGCGCAATGTTGACCAGCCGGTCGCGGTCTTCGCGAGCGGAGGCTACGTCTTTGAAGGCGTCCCGGACGGCATCGGGCGGATGGACGTCCTGCAATTGAACGGCGACGATCTTGAGCCCGGCTTCGTAACTATCGACGATCTTCTGCAAAAGCATCAATGTCTCCTCCTGAATCTCCCCCTTGCCGGTGGTGAGGATTTCGTCGATCTCGTGCTTGCCGACGACCTGCCGGAGCGCGGCTTCGATAGGCCTTCGCGTCGCCTCCATTCCTTTGACCTTGAAGAGAAAATCGACCGGATCGACGATTTTATACTGGATGATCAGATCGACTTTGACTATGTTCAGGTTGCCGGTCAGCATCAGCGACTCCTCCGGCTTGTCCTGATACTTTGCCGGCGGCCCGGGATCGATGGTCCGGAAGCCGACCTCGGCTCGGCGGACGGTGGCTACGCCGACCTTGTCCACGCGCTCTATCGGCCAGGGCAGGCGGTAGTTGATGCCCGGCGAGGTGACCCGGACAAATTTACCGAACCGGCGAACGACGCCCTGCTGCTCGGCCTGGACAATGTAGATGCCGGAGAGCAGCCAAAGCGCGCCGATGACGATGAAGAGGGCATTTAGCCCTCGTCCGAAGAGTGCTCCGAGGTCCGGCACTTCGAACACTTCACCGCCGATAGTGATGTTCTTTTTGGGGATGGGCATAATAGTAATATAGTGGGTTAGTGAACTTCAATATCTCGTGCCATTTATTCTCCTCCATATCTTGAATTTCGATTCCCAAGCCATTGGTCGATAGCCTGACCGATGGGGCGGTAAAGTTCAAGCAGTTCATCCCTCGTAGCCTCGAGGCTCAAAACCTTTAGGAACGCCGTATCGAGTCCGAGTCGAACTTCGTCAACCTCCCCTTTGCCCACTCGAAACTGCCGGGATATTCTTGCCATTTCGCTATTCCGGAATTCATCGAAGACTTGAGCCAGTTCAGCGACCTTCTCTGGTGTCAACTTGTCGA